>PMOA01000069.1 GCA_003161635.1 Limisphaerales bacterium | reverse complement strand
GGACGAAGCGATCCCCCATTTCCAAAAAGCCCCGCAAAGTCAGCGACCTCCGGCAAAGCCGGAGGCTTGACGGAGGTGGAACGGCTCTCCCATTCCATTTACACTGAACATACGGTAGTCCGCCCAATCGAGGCCGCGCAATTTGCATTGAACCCGTGCGATTAACTTTCCACACTTGCCAACCTATGGGCGCACAATGGAAACAGGCCGGACGCGAAATCAACGCGCAGAAAAAAGGCCAGATGGTCGCCAAACTGGTCCGCGAAATCATGGTCGCGGCCAAACTCGGCGGGCCTGACCCCGACCTCAATCCGCGTCTCTTCGTCGCCGTCGAAAAGGCCAAAAAAGCTTCCGTTTACAAAGACACCATCGAACGCGCCATCAAAAAGGGCGCCGGGCTTGACACGGAAAAGGTCAATTTCGAAACCATCGTCTATGAAGGTTTCGCGCCGCACAAGGTGCCGGTCATCGTTGAATGTCTCACCGACAGTCGCAACCGCACGGTGCCGGAAATCCGCAACCTGTTCAAGACCGGCTCGCTCGGCCAGCCCGGCAGCGTGGCGTTTTTCTTCAATCACCTCGGCGTGGTCGAAGCCACCCATCCCGATGCCAATCGCGACGCGGAAGCCGACGCCATCGAAGCCGGCGCGCAGGAAATTGAACCGCTTGAAGCCGACGAGGTTCCCGCCGGACAGAAGGGCGCGCGGTTTCTCACGGAGATCAAGGACCTCGATCATGTTTCCAAGGCGTTGAAAGCCGCCGGCTGGAACATCATCGCCTCTGAAATCCGTTATCTCGCCAAGAATTTTGTCGAAGTCAGCGAGGCGGCGCGCAAGAACGTCACGGATTTCCTGAACGCGCTGGACGACCACGACGACGTGCATCGCGTCTATGCGGCGATGAAATAAATTTTTGAGATTTGCCGCCGGCTTAGAGACTGAAAAACTTCAGGACCTGCAATTCACCCCGGAAATGGAGCA
This sequence comes from Limisphaerales bacterium, assembly GCA_003161635.1. Taxonomy (GTDB): domain Bacteria; phylum Verrucomicrobiota; class Verrucomicrobiia; order Limisphaerales; family UBA11358; genus UBA11358. Next base: position 34,432 of record PMOA01000069.1, on the reverse strand, counting down.
GGATTTGATTCCCTTGCACTTCGATTTGCACCGGATGACGAGACTGCGAGTAATACCACATCGCATGCCCATCGGACGGACTCAGCCGGTACAAATCAAAATACAAAACCGGATCTTCGCCCGGAGTGATCATGGGGTTCTCCGCGGCGCGCGCGGCGTAAATAAATTTCCCGGAAAGGAGGCATTTGTCCCCGATGCCCTCGATGCGCCACAGCACCCGGCCGGTGGCGGCCTCCACTTTCAGAATCACGGGGTTTACCTTTGCGGATAAATTGAACTGCTGGGAAAATTGAATGGAATCCGGGCTGGCCGTCGTGCTGGTCACGTAAAGGTGCCCCCTGCCGTCCGGTTGCACCTGGGAAATGCCGACGCTGGTGAGCCGCCAATGCACCTGGCCGGTCGCCGCGTCGAAACTGGTCAGCATTCCCCGGTCAAAAACATACAGGGCGTTGTCCGATTCAACGCACGGCGGATCGGCTTCCGTGGCGAAATCCTCCGAATAATGAGACGGGATGGAATAAGTCAGGCTGGCCGACCAAAGTTTCTTGTTGTTCTTGTCGAAAATCTGAATGGAACTCCCCGCCACCAATACATTCCGGGTTTTGAGCGCGAAAAATGCGGGAGCGCCGATGACTTCGCCCGTCCAATCCGGTGCGATGCTGGCCGGCCACCGGCGCAAGGTGACCTGGTATCGGCTGGCATCTTCCTCTTCCACACCGCCGGTCTGTTCCCGGCGCAAGTCGTTGATCATCTGTTCGGAAGCTTCCATGCTTTGACCGGCGGTGAGATTGTCTTCGACCATGGATTTTTTCCGGGCCTTCATTGCCAGATGAATAATCGCCTTGCGCTCGATTAAATCCACTTTCATCTGCACGACATTGACTCCGTCAGGCACAAACTTGTCGCCCCAGCTTGTCCGCTCCGCCAGTTTGATGGCTTTCGCCGCCACCAGCTTCGCCAGCATCGCGTACTCCGCGCTGTTGGTGGATACCACGATGGTGGGTGGTTGCGGCTGGCTCCTGGATGGCGATGCCACGGCGGCGCCGGATTCAATCGGTGCGGTTTGAGCCGTACCATTGGAAAACGCGATGCGGGTGATGGTTTCGCGCCCGGATTCATCGGAGGAAATCACCGTCATGCCACTGTCACTTTGCGCCATGCCGAAGAACGGCGGGTTCAACGGTATTTCCTGTTTGCGGTTGCCGGTGTGCCGATCGTACTGCGCGATGCGACCTGGAAATAAAATCCAAAGATCGTTCGCCGTGGCGATGATATGCGGCTCGGGGTAAAGCCTGGCGGGTTCCTCGATTTCGCCCCGGGCGGGATTCAACGGGACCGGCGCGGAGATTCCCGAATTCAAGGCGACCGACCACAGTTGCTTTTGTTCCGCCAAATCGAACAAGGTCATTTGGTTCGCCTTGATTGAAAGCACCTGGTTGGGAACCAGGAATTGATAGAACCGCGCCCGGTCGCCGTGGGGAAGTTTCTCCGAATAAATGACGCGCGGCTGTGAGCCGAAAAACGTGTACCAGATCCATGCGCCCGCCAGAACGACCACCAAGAATACGGCGGCCCGAAAGATCCACGCAACCACCCAAGCCGCTTTGGCTGCGACGACCGCCAGTTGCTTTTCATAAACTGGTACATCCATCCCGGTCCGTTCGGCGCGTTCCCGGCAATAAGCCGAACAGACATAACCAAACTGTTCCATGCACTCGCCGCAAATGGGTTTGCCGCAAACACGGCAGGTTTCCGTTGCCGGATTCTTCAGGTGCCGGGGACAAAAGGGCACGGATGCGGCAGCAACCGGGGCGACGGCAACCGTCGGCACAGCGGCCGCAGTCGCGGCAAGTTTCTGGTGAATCACCTCGTTAGCCAGATCGGTTCCGTCCGCGCCGCAACCGGGACAATTGACCCGCACCGGCATCCGGCCGTACACCGGCTCGATGTCAAACGCAAACCGCGTTCCGCACGGGCACTGGACTTTGACTTCCATGTCTAGGGTTTCGGGTTCAGTAAAATGACGTTGGTCGCCGGCGACAAGGCAAATGCCAGCCGGGCCGGAGTGTTTTGGACGTTGCCGTCGCAAAAAAGAAAATTGCCGCCGAACTTGTTGTGATTATTACCCGGCTTTTTGCCGTCGGGGGAAAAAACAATCTGCCCCGGCAATTTGGGCGCGGTGTCCACCTGCGCATCGGAAACGAGCGGCGCCTCCGAACCATCCTGGAGCGTCCGCCCCATGTAATCGGCGTAACTGATTTTTCTGTCCGCAAAGGGCTGGGCATCCGGCAACGGCTTGTCCTTGCCGCCCGGACAAATGAAAAATTCCGACCCGGTCGTATATTTCGGCACGAGCAGGCTCAATGGCGCCTCGGAAGTTTGCGCGCCGGGAACGGCCGGGAGCGCCCCGTTATTGTCCTGCGAAAAAGTCCTCAACGCGGCGTAGATGCTCTGCAGATGGCCCTGGCATTCCGTCAGTTTTTTCTCCTGATAATTTTTCGAGCCGGAACTGAGGAAAAGCGTGAACAGGATGAAAATAATCACGACCACGAGAAACAATTCCAGCAGCGAAAATCCCGCAGCGGAGAATCGTGCAACCGGACTCCTGGTTTGCTCAATCACAATTCGTGTGTAGCAGCGGACCAACAACGTGGCAACAGTTTCTTTTACCGTTTCTTTTACCGCCTCCGACGCCAACGGACCGGCGGAAGAGCCAGCGCCGTCCCCGCCGTCAATTCATCGCTGACAATTTGCCGGCCTCGGCTTCCCACTCAGGATTCAATTGCGCCAGTCTTTCCTGCGCGTGCACCAGCTCGCGGTTCACTTGCGCGGCGCGGCCCGGCTTCTCGTAGGTCGCGGGATTTTCCAGCTCAGCGGTAAGCCCGGTGAGTTGTGTTTCGATCTGCTGGATTTCCTTTTCCAATTGATGAACCCGCTGCTGCTGCGCTTTGCGCTGGCCGGAACGGGCCTGGCGTTGCTCGGCTTCCAGACGCTTTTGATCCTTCCGATCAAGGGAGGGACGGCTTGCCGCCGCCCCTGACTTTTTATTTTGGGACGGCGACACGCCGTCCCTCCCGGTGGAAGTTAGCGCGGCGCGTTCGGACAACGCCTTCGTTTTATCGAGATAATACTGGTAGCCGCCGGGGTAATGCGTGAGCTGGCCGGCGTTCACGTGCACGACGTGGTTCGCCAGCGCGCGGATGAAATACACGTCGTGACTGATGAAGATGAGCGTGCCCTGGAACTGGTCGAGCGCATAGGCGAGCGCATCAATGCTCGCCATGTCGAGGTGTGTGGTCGGCTCGTCCATCAGGAGCAGGTTCGGCGGGTCGAGCAGCAGCTTCACGAGCGCCAGGCGGCTCTTTTCACCGCCGCTCAACACGCTGACCTTCTTGAACACGTCATCGCCTTGAAAAAGAAAACAGCCGAGCAGCGTGCGGATGAACTGCTCGGTGACGCGTTGCGGCGTGTTGAGCGCCTCCTCGAACACCGTGTGCGCGGGGTTCAACATCTCGACGCGGTTCTGCGAATAGTAACCGGCCTTTACGTTGTGACCCAGCGTGCGCGTGCCGCTTTGCGGGACGACGACCCCGGCCAGAATTTTCAGGAGTGTGGATTTGCCCGCGCCGTTCGGCCCGACGAGCACGATGCGCTGTCCGCGCTCGGCCTTGAAATCCATGCCGCGATAAACCACGTTGTCACCGTAAGCCTGGTGGATGTTTTCGAGCGTAACGGCTTTCTGGCCGCCGCGGTGCGGCTGGGGAAATTTGAAATCAATCTTCCGCTCGTCATTCACCGGCGCTTCCACCTTCTCCATCCGGTCAATCTGCTTCAGCTTGGCCTGGGCCTGTGTCGCCTTGGTGTTCTTGGCGCGGAAGCGATTCACGAACTCCATCAGCCGCCCGATTTCGCGTTCCTGATTCTTGAACGCGGCGAGGAGTTGTTCTTTGTGGGCTTCGCGCTGTTCGAGGTAGTCGTCGTAGTTGCCGCGGTAACGGATGAGCTTGCTCTGGCGGATTTCCACGATGCTGCCAACGAGCCGGTTGAGAAATTCGCGGTCGTGCGAGATGACGACAATCGCGCCGGGATAATTCTGCAAATAATCCTGAAGCCAGAGCAGCGCCTCGAGGTCGAGATGATTCGTCGGTTCGTCGAGCATCAACAGGTCCGGCTCCTGCACAAGCAACCGCGCGAGGTGCGCGCGCATCACCCAGCCGCCGCTCATTTCGCGCGCGGGCCGCTCGAAGTCGCTCTCGCGGAAACTCAGGCCGGCGAGAATTTGCTTGGCCTTCGCTTCGAGCCGGTAGCCGCCCAGTTGGTTGAAGCGGTCATGCACATTGTCGTGAATTTCCTCCGCATGCAGCGCCTCGACCGGGTGATCCGCTTCCCACGCCTTGATGATGCGGCGCAGCTTCACGAAATCCGGCGCGATGGACGTGGCGAGTTCAATCACAGTTTCGTCGCCGGCCACCGCGGTTTCCTGCGGCAGGTAACCGAGCGTGACGCCGCGCTCACGGCTCATCTTGCCATCATCCGGCGATTCCGTGCCGAGGATGATGGAAAAGAGCGTGGTCTTCCCCGCGCCGTTCGGACCGACCAGCCCGATGCGGTCCTGGCGATTCACCTGCAGCGCGGCCTCGGCGAACAAAACCTGCCCGCCGTACGCCTTGCTGATGCCGGAAAGAGTCAACATGAAGGGGCAGAATCTACGAGGTAACGCGGGAAACTCAAGGATTCGCTGCGTGGATTGGGGTTGCCGGCAAATCCGCCTTGCGCGCCCAGCGAAGCTTGGCGGGCGAGGAACGCGGGTTGTCGTGGCGTTCCCTGAGTGTCGGACGAATGATGTCCCGTGCGATGTCCGCGTAATGTCCATCGCGGAAGCCCGCCTCAAACGCCTTTTTCACGCGCCGATCCTCGCCGGAATGAAACGTGAGAATCGCAACGCGCCCGCCCGGATTCAGGCACGCGGGCAAATGGCGCAGCAACATGTCGAGCGCGGAGAATTCGTCGTTCACCGCGATGCGCAACGCTTGAAACACACGACGCACGGTGAGAGCGGCGTCGTCTTTTTTCAAGCGCGGCAACGCGGCGCAGATGGCGGCGGCGAGTGATTGGGTGGTGGTAAATTTTTTCCCGGCCAGTGCGTCTGCCAGTTTGCCGGCTTGTGGCTCGTCGGCATTCTCCTGAAGCAGCCTCGCCAGCGCAGCGGGCGGCGTTTTTTCCAGCAACGCCGACGCGGGAAAACCACGCTGCGGATTCATGCGCATGTCGAGCGGGCCATCGGCCTTCACGGAGAAGCCGCGCGACGGATCATCCAGTTGCATGGATGAAACGCCAAGGTCGGCGAGGATGCAGTCTGCGCCGGTTCGTTGTCCTTCGTTTGCGCCTTCCTCCGATTGGAGCGCGGCTGTGTGCGAAGCATCAGCCGCAGCACGTTCGTCATTCCCAACCTGCTGCGGCTGGGTCTGCGACCACAGCCGCGCTCCGAAATCAGAGGCCAGCGCCTTCGGCAGGCCGGCGAAGTTGCTGCGGATGGCCGTGAAAACTTCCGGCCCGAAACCGGCGGCGCGCAGGCGGGCTTCCGTCTTCGGCAATTCGACCGGGTCGGCGTCAAGGCCGAGCAGTCGTCCACCGGGCTGGAGGCGGGCGAGGATTTCCCGCGCATGGCCGCCATAGCCGAGCGTGCAATCCACAGCCAGCTCACCGGGCTTGGGCGCGAGCGTTTCCAGAATTTCCGCGACCATGATGGGCCGATGCGTGCCGGCGGGCGTTTTGCCGGACGCGATGACTTTCGCGACGGTGTCGGCGTAACGCTGCGGATCGCGCTCCTTGTATTTCTCCTCGAACCGGCGCGGATGTTTGCCGGAATAACGCGGGCGCCGGCGATGCGGCGGCGCGGGCGGGGAACGGTCCGGGAATGGCAGGGTGGCGTCGCTCACAGTGCGTTGGATTGTTTATTCAAGCCGGACATCGTGAAATGAATTTGCCGGAATTCTTCCGTCCCGGCGAGAAAGTTTGAGAGCCTGGATCATCCCGAACCGTTCCCAGGGTGGCTGCCCGCTTTGCGGGACAACTCTACTGGTTCCGTTCAAATACCAGCAGGGAGACGGCTTGCCGGGGCAATTTGAATCGCACCGTGGTTCCGCCGCTTTCAAATCGCACCGTCTGCGGTGCACCGAGCGAAGTCAATTGCCCTGCCTTTTCAAGCTGCGCGTATTGTGCCGGCGACGGTTGCGGCGGCGAACCGATGCGTTGCCATTCGGCAAAGGCGTTGCTGTGCCCGGCATCAATGCGGAAATGTTGCAGTCGCGCTTCTCCGTCCGGCCACGGAAGTCCGTTCAGCGCAAGTTCCACCTCCGCGTCAGGACCGGGCAAATCGTCGTCGTGATAATGCCACACGAAAACGAAGAGCTGGTTGACATCAAGGCTCGCCAGCGCGGAAACGTCCGGTCGGCTGCGGACGCCGCCTTTCAATAATTCATCGAGTGACACGGCGCCGTCGCTTTCCACCCGGAGACGCTGCCCGCTCATTTTGCCAAACATCCGGAACACGTTCAGCACCGGCAAATCAATGCCGTTGCTCGCCAGCGCGCGAAATCCCGCGAACCAGGGTTGATCCTCAAATTCAAAGGCCCACGTTAACACGCCTTCGAGGTTCACGCCCTGCCGGTCCATCAAGTCGTGTTCCCGGGCGAAACTCGCCGCGATGTAGCTGGAATACATCGTTGTGTTGCGATAGCCGAGCTGCGGCCCCTGGCACGCGGCGCAACCGTCGGGATCGGACTCGCCGATGACAATGGGTTTGTCCTTGAGCTCCGGGAAACCGGCCACCACTGCGAAAGCCGCATTGATGTCCCGCAACTGGCTGGCCATGCCCATTTGAACGTGGCCAGCCACAAATTTCGGCGCCCCTTTGGCATGAAACGAAATGAAATCGATCGGCGTGCCAATCCGGCCGGTTGCGTAATTCGTTCCGCGCAGGCAATGCTCCAGAAAGTTGTGCAGAAATTTGCCGCCGGGGCCGCCGGCCACATCCGGTCCGCCGACCCGCGCCGTCGGCAAAGCGCGCCGCACGGCGTCAATCGCGCAATCGTGAAGCTTGAAGAATTCCTCCGGCGTGCCGCGCCAGTAACCGATGTTTGGTTCGTTCCAGACTTCCCAGTACCATTTCCCGACTTCGGCACGGCCATATTTTTCCACGCAATGTTTGGTCCATTGATAGACCAGTTCGCTCCACTTCGCGTAATCCTTCGGCGGATAAGCCCAGCCGGTGTAGATTTGGTCGTATCGGGCGGTGGGCGTCCATTGGTGCTGATAGGGCTCCGGTTTGAGGGAAAGGTCTTCCGGCATGAAACCGATCTCCACGTAAGGCTTCACGCCGCACTCCAGGTAGGTGTCGAAAATGCGGTCCAGAATCGTCCAGTTGTAAATCGCGCGGCCCTGCGCGTCCTCGCGGTAAGCCCCGGTGGAACCCCACTTCAACGCCGGGGTGCCGTCGCCCGAGGTCAGCAGATTGTGCGTGCGAAAAAAAACCGTTTGCGGACGAAGCCCGCCCAGTTCCGCCATGAGCTTCCGGCCATCCTTCAGGCCGGCATAATTCGGCTCGTCCGCGCCAAAAAACCGCCAAACGGGACGCAACTCGCCCCAGGTGCGCGAAGCGTCCACGCGAATGATGACGGGAAATGAATTTGTTTCCGCCAATGCCGCCGTAAGACCAAACGCGGCTTGAACCGCCAGAACGAAAATGAAAAGATTCGCCGGGATTTTCATCATGGAATTTCTTTGGAACGTCGTTTTTTCATGGTCATGCGTCCGATCATCCTAGCAACCCGTCGAACTTTCCAAAAACTTTTTCCACCGCGGCCCGGTAATGACACCCGCAAAGGAGTGGTCGTGGGCCGGTTTGAACTGTAGTGTCGGCCGTCTCAGCCGACAGTGCGCCGAGGACAGCGCATACCACAGCAAACTGATCTACCACCAAATGAGTCATGGACTTTATCCCCGGCGTGAACGATAATGACAGTGAACCGAAATTCTGCCTCTTTCAAAGTGTCGATGGGAGAAACAGACGCGCCCGGTGACGAAAGACATACGCCCATTCAGCCCGGTCGGACCAAGGCGCCGTTTCCGACCAAAACCATTATGACCAAAAATCCAGCAACCATCAGGCCGATGCCTGACCAACCCCCGGGCAGTGAAACCGAGCAGCAGCACTTCGACCGCATCCTGTCCCGGAACGAATTCAAACCGCTGAAAGCCATTCTCAACGAACTGCGCATGGACAACTCGGCGATGCGCGGCGCGATTGTCACCACGAATTCATACCCGAATTTCTTGGGCAAACTTGGCTATCGGGTCGTGCTCGTGCCGCAAATCCACGAGCAGGATTGCTACTCGCGCCTGGGGCCGGCTGGCGGCATCCGTGCCGTGCTGCCGCATCACGACACGGCCACCTACAGCACCCTGGTGACGCTCGTGAACTTCGATGCGACAGTGACCACCACGCCCAAATCCGTGGACTTCTTCAGCGACCAACTGGCCGAATTCAAGACCCACTTGATGAAATAAGCCGCCGGCCTCGTCACGGCGCCAATTGATAGCTCACGAACGCCAGCTTGCTGCTGTCCGGCGACCACGACGGCACGTTGATGGTGCCCTGGCCGCCGAAGAGTTTTGCGAGCACTTCGATCTTGCCGTCCTTCACCGAGAGCAGCCGCAGCATCACGTCCTGGTTCGCCGGATGCCCCTTCACGTCCGGTTCGTAAGAGAGAAAGACCACCCATTTGCCGTCCGGTGACGGGTGCGGGAACCAGTTGTTCCATTCATCGGACGTTACGGGTTCCTGTTGCGTGCCGTCCGTCTTCATGCGCCAGACTTGCATCCGGCCGGTGCGCTCCGAGTTGAAGTAGATGAATTGGCCGTCCGGCGAGTAATCCGGACCGTCGTCGAGGCCTGGCGCCGTGGTCAGCCGCGTCTCCGGGCCGCCGGCGACAGGGATGGTATAGATGTCGAACTCGCCGTTGCGCTCCGCGCAGTAGGCCAGTGTCTTTCCGTCCGGCGACCAGCCGTGCCAGTAGGACGGACCCGGCTCCGTCATGAGCTTGGGCGTGCCGCCCCCGATGGGCAGCGTGTAGATGCGAGAGTGCTTGTCGCCTTGCGACTGATCACTGACGGCCAGCTGCGTGCCATCAGGCGAAATGCCATGATCGTTGTTGCATTTGGTCGCGAAGCCCGTGTCGAGCAACTTCGGTTCGCCGCCGCCCACGGGCAGATGATACATCCGGCCCTGGCGGTTAAAATAAAGCGCCGCGCCATCGCGCGACCAGTTCGGTGCTTCGATGAGATTTGTCGTCCACCATACGACACGCCGATCCTTTGAGGCAATTGGGATTGTCTCCAGCGTGCTGATGAGTTGCCGATTGCCGCCTGTGGCGGGAGCGCCTTCGACCAGTTCCACGTTCGAGAACCCGGCCGTTTCCAGCGCCTGGTCGTTGTGCGCACACACGGCCAACCCCACGTAGAACGGTTCTTCCAGCACCAGCCGGAGCGACCCGCCGGCCGGGTGCAGCGCCTCGCCTTCGCGGGCGACGGACATCGAGACGTATTTTCCGTGTTTCTCCAGGCGCAACCGCCCGGGTGACTTGACGTTGGATTGAATCTCGCGCGTGAGTGCGCCTTTGGCCTCGCGGTACTGCAGTGACGCCAGGCCGTCGCCGTGCAACACGGCGTCGGCATAAGGGGAATCTGCGTCGAGACTCTGGCGGACGATCAGGCACGCCTTCCGGTGCGGCTCGCCTCCCGTGCCGATGAAGGCGATGTCCGCCGCCAGCGTGACGTCACCGGAAACCTTTTTCCATACGAAGTGGCAGGCGTCATTGGTAAACCACATGTTCACGCCGCCGCCGCCAACCGTGTAAGTCCGCTGCGCCGCATCGTATTTGGCGGAGCCGGCATGATGTGGTGTGCCTATGTCAGTGTCGGCCGTGAACATGCCGGGGGTTGCGGGATTCGTTTGCGCGTTCGCCAGAACGAACGGAAGACAGGCCAGAGCGAACACCAGAAGCTTGGGTAAACCAATAAAATCGTGCATGTCGTGATTAAACCGCGCAGCAGCCTCGTTGGCAACGCGTTATTTGAACCCCATTTTGATGACGAAATGCTATTTTGAAAGCGTGAGCTTCAAACCCCAGTCATCTGCCGACGGAAAGTCGGGCACGTTGATCCAGCCCCACACGTTGGCTGCCAACACGCCTTGCCCCGCTTTTGACCATTCTCCCGTGCGCGGATTAAACCATTCCGCCTTGTAGCTTGCATGAGGCACGGTGCCGCGAATCATGCTTTTGTCCGGACAATCCTTTTCAAAGTAGATGAGGAAAAAGTCCTTGGCCGGTGTGCGGGCGCAATACGCCCAACCCAGGAAACCTTTCGGCGTGTGAGTTTGGCTGGGCGAAACCAGATTTGAATCAGGAATCAAATCCTGATAGCGGCGCCCTTCACCCATCGCAAAAGTCTTCAGGTGTTTCATCTGGTTGGCGGAATTCCACTGGAACGCCTCCCACATAAACGGGCTCGAGCCCGGCTCGATGTCCGCGCCCCAAAGACCTTCCGATCCGTAGATATGACCGGCCAGGCCGCCGGAAAGGAAACTGCCGTACATGCCGGAGCGCACATCACGATCGTCTTCTTCCGTTCCGCCCGGAGCCCCGTATTTGTAGGGGGGATAGCGTTTGTCCGCCATGCCGGCATAATAAGGCTCGCCGTTCAACGCCGGCCGCGGCGGGTTGGAGCGGAAAATCTCCGTCAGATACCAATACGCGTCGTGCTCCCGCAGGTTGCCAATCTGATGGAACGTCAGCCATTTGTTTTCCTCCGGCCCGCCGAAGTTCATCAGGCTCGAAACCGACGCGTTGCAGGAGGCCAGCGTCCCAAACGGCGGGTGGCCAAACTTCTCGATGGCCTGATTGGCAGCCTGATTGAGCTGCTGCGGTGAGGCGGTCATATCCGGATAGTCGTAATGCACGGGACTGTAGAGGCAGTTATTTGCCTGGTAACGGCTCCAGACATATTGAATGTAACGGCTGTAGGACTCCGGCCAGTCGTAATACTTCGCCCAACACGCCGTGACATCCCGCCGCGCCACCTCGATGACCGGTATGAATCCTTGGGCGTTCAGATATTCAATCTTCCGGTCCATGAACTTGAAATAGTCCGGGTTGATGCGATCCATGTCCGGAAAAACCTGCCCGTAACCGGGCACTTTGCCGGGGAAAAGGAACGCGCGGCCGCCTTCGTTATACATGTCTTTCGCGCGCCATTGATCGCGCGGTTTGTGATTGGCGATTTCCGCCTGATCCACCCACGCCGACCGAACCCCGAGGTTCGCCTTCTTGTCCAGCCAAACGTCCCACGGGGCCTCATCGGTGGCCCAATTCGGAAAGGCGGCGAGGATGGCAACGGCATTGAATCCCTGGCTCTTTCGCAGACGCAAGTAATCTTTGAACCCGGCGTCCGGACCGATGGGGCGTTCCTGGTCATCGTCGTTCCACTTGAAGCGATAGGTCATCGCCGCATACCAGGTATCGCCCAACAGGATATACGGTGTGCCATCGGCGTATTCAAAAGCATGGCCGTTGGCGGACGGTTTAATGAGACCGCGACGAGTGGGCACGGAGTCCTTCTCGGCTTCGGACCATTCAACCGTTGTGAAGTTTCCCTGCTGATCGTTCACACCGGCGTCCTTCTGATTTGAGCCGCTGCGCCAGGTCCATTTGCCGGGTTGAGTCGCAAGGATGCGCACACGAAAAACATCGCCGCCGTCCCAGAACCCGAAACAACGTTTGTCGAATCCGGGACCTTTCAAATCCACCCAGACCTCCACGTTCGTGTACGGGTTTGGGTATTGGCCTTTTGCGTGGAAGGTCAGCTCGACCTTTTCCCAGACATGTACTTCGTTCGCCGCCACCATCACGGTTGGAAAAGTGATTGCCGCAATCAATACCATCAGTGGTTTCATGGACAACATTCTTTGACTTCAAAAGCAAGGCGTCAAACACGAATGGAAGGAAGCCGGGCCGGGCATGCTGGGCGTTGCTAACTAATTAATTCTTCGCCCCCGCCAACTCCTCCTCAAAATCCACAACCTCCTTAATCTGCACCAGAAACGAAGTTGGTTGAGAGTTCATGGTTGAGGGTTGAGCGTCCGTCAGTTCTTGGCGGTGGCCAGTTTTTCTTCAAAATCTACGATTTCTTTGATCTGCACCAAAAACCACCGGTCGATTTTGGTTAAACCAAAAATCTCTTCGATGGTGAAGCCGGCGCGGCGGGCGGGCGCGGCGGTCCGCCGCAACCCGCCGTCTGGTTTGGTTCCTGCCATTGAGCCGCTGTTACCGGCCCCGACACAGCCGGGCGGCAGCTTGAGCCAGAAAGCTCGGCAGGAGAAATAATGTCGCCTTCTTTCCCGGTTTGATGCTTCAATTGCGCCGGACTCGAAGTCAGAGCATCGCCATGAACGCATATCTCTTTACCGCCGGCCTCACCCAATCCCAGGTCCGCCCGTCTCCCGGTCGAGGCGGACAGATGGTTGACAGTCTGAGGATCTGGGATTCCTGCATGAGTGCGATCATTTACGGTGGCGACCCGGAACAGGCGCAAAAGCGGTTTGAAGCCTGGTGCCGTCGGACTCCAGAAGGAGAAAACCCGGTCGAGACGGAACTCAAAAAGGTCGGCGCCGCGCAGTTTATTGATCAATTGCTCACTGAATCGGGCGGCAACCCGTTGGATTGGCCGCGGATTTCCCGGCAGGTCAATGACACTTTGCAGACGACCGCCGTGGACGATTTTGAACAAGGCTATTGGGTGGACATCAACCAGGCCGTGCCCCCGGGAAAAACCAGTTTCGACGTGGAATCGCTGAAACGCGATTTGCCGGAAGACATCCGGTCCGGCTTGAACTGGTCGCCGGACAAAAAATTCTTTTTCCTCGTGAGCGTTCTCAGCCCACGTCCATCGCCGGCAACCCCTGCCGACGAATCGGAATCCGACGCGCCAGATCGCGACGACGCTGACGATGAAAACGAGGACGACGACGAAAAAACGGATTTGGACGAAGCCGTCGCCGCACTTCCCGAAATGAGGGACAAGGATGCCGCGACGCTGGTTGAGGCGCGCAATTCCGTGGTCGCCGTGTGGCTCTGGCGGAAATTTGCCGCCAACACCCGGCTCGCTCCGAACGAAATCCAAATTGGCCCGTGCTGCAGCTTCATTCCGGTAGAATAGAGCGGGTCGGAGCGTCTTGGAGTGCGCCGGAAGAGCGCAGCGGCGACGGCGCTTTCGCTGGGCGTGATGTGACCGAAATGTTTGCGACGTTCCAAAGCGGTGTCGCGCTTTGCTTGCCACCGCAGTCCAAAATGAAGTGCGGGGAAAGCGGGAGACGGTTGGAAAGGTTGAGCACGGCCTGCGAGTGCTGGTGGGCCGTGCGCAAGCACCTGCGGCTGATGCTTCGCACACCGCCGCGCTCACGAAGAACTTCACACCATTCCGCTCGTGGCCGTGTTTTAACCTCGCTCAGTTGCCACCTGCACAGTTTACTAATTCGTTCAGGCCCACTACCTTCGCCGCCCATGACCGCCATCAATGAAATCGCCCCCGACCTTTTCCGGCTCTCCATTTACGTCCCGGACTTTGACATGCAGTTCAATCATTTCCTCGTGCGCGACGAGGAACCGCTGCTCTTTCACACGGGGTTGAAGGCGATGTTCCCGGCCTTGCGGGAAGCCGTGACCAAGCTGATTGATCCCGCGAAACTCCGGCATGTCGCCTGGAGCCACTTTGAATCCGACGAATGCGGCAGCCTCAACGACTGGCTGCAACTCGCGCCACAAGCCCAGCCCGTTTGCACGCTCGTCGGCAAGCTCGTGAGTGTGGATGATTTCTCCATCCGCCCCGCACGCGGCATGACGCCCGACGATGTCCTGAGCACGGGCAAGTACCGCTACCGGTTCTATCGTTCGCCGCACATTCCGCACGGCTGGGATGCGGGTGTCCTGTTCGAAGAAACGCGCAAGACGTTGTTCTGTTCCGACCTCTTTCATCATTTCGGCAATGTCGAGCCGGTCACCACGTCCGACCTGATCGAGCCGACGCGGAAGGCGATGCATCAATTACAGCAAGGACCGCTGGCCGGCTACATGCCTTACATGCGGCAGACCGAAGGCGTCCTGCGCTCGCTGGCCGATCTCAAACCGGAAACGCTGGCCGTCATGCACGGCTCGTCCTATATCGGGCAGGGCGACCGGCTGCTCACCGACCTGGCCGGAGTGATCAAAGAAGAATTCGATAAGGCCTGAGAAGACGAAGCGCGACTATGTCTGATAGACCAGTCGCAGCGCTGGGAAAACGGGAGACGGTTGGAAAGGTTGAGCGCGGCCTTCGAGTGCTGGTGGCCGTCCGCAAGCACCTCACCAAGGGCGCGCGAGGTCGGGGCGCCTTTTGCGGGGAGCCTGAGTGCTCACCTTCCGGCCAGTGGCTGCCAAATCTTCGGCTGGAATCGCGGCATCCTGCGGCGCTTGTCCCGACTCAGCTTCTATGGCAGTCATCGCCTCGTCGATCACCCCGAGCAATTCCTCCCGGCCATGCTTCGCCATCGCGGAACAGGTAAAGATCGCCGGCAACTTCTCGAACCATCCGGAGATGCGGGCCGTGAACGCCGCGATGTTCGCCTGCACCGTTGCGGGCGTTACCTTGTCCGTCTTGGTGAAGACGAGGACGAACGGGACGGAGTTGCGGGCGAGCCATGCCACAAATTCGACATCGATTTCCTGCGGTGGCAGCCCGGAGTCGAGCAGCGCAAAGACACAGCAAAGGCTCGTTCGATGTTTAAGATAATCGTTCACCGCCCGATTGAACTTGAATTTGGCCTTCCGCGCCCCTTGGGCGAACCCGTATCCCGGCAGGTCCACCAGCCGCCAGCGCTTGCTCATCGTGAAGAAGTTGATCAGCTTGGTGTGCCCCGGAGTGGTGGAAACCCGGGCCAGATCCAGCTTGCCCGACAGCATGTTCAGCAGGGAGGACTTGCCGACGTTGGACCTGCCGATGAAGGCGAATTCAGGCAGGGACTCGTCCGGACACGAATCCAGATCCGGAGCGCTACAGTCAAAAATGGCGGATGAAATATTCACGATTGGAAACCAGCAGACCACTATCGCAGCAAATCCGCCTCACTGATACACCTATTTTTGAGAACGATCCTTGCGGGAGCAACTGCGCGCCGGCGCGGAATGAAAGTGGTGGAGGGCCGCCGCAGATGTTCTCTGGTTTGCAAGTGGGTTTTTCATAAAAGTTGTTCACACGGTTGGGGCGGCTTTAAGTTTTGTCCAGGTGAGCGAACCGCGCTTTTGGAGTTGGGCCAGGTATTTTGTTTCGTCGTAGGCTTCACCGTTCTGCCAGAGCCGCCAGAGGATTTTGAGCCAGCGTTTGCCCAGACACCGCAACGCGCTGGCGTGGCTCTGCCCTTCCGAGCGCTTGTGTTCGTAATAGGCTTGGGCCCATTCACAGGTCAGGCGGCTGCTGTTGGCCCACAGATGCACGGTGGCCCGCAACACCTTGTTGCACGCCCGCCGCAGCCGGCACTTGTTGACCTTGCCGCTCTGGTAGCTGACCGGACTGACGCCAGCCTGACACAGCAAGGCGTCGGCGTCGGGATATTCTTCCCGCACGCCGCCGACTTCGGCTAGCAGGCGCGGTCCCAGCGTGGCCTTGGCCCCGGGCAGCGAGCCGAACACGTCGTGATCGGGATGTTGCCGGAAGGCTTCGGTGATGCGGCGGCGGTATTCGTCGAGTTGCGTCTGCAAGGTGACCAGCACCTTGACCAGGCTCACCGCCAGCAGGCTTTTGGCGGCGGTGACGGCTGCACTGGCGGGCAGTGCCTGGGCGTCGGCAAAGAGCTTCAAGCGTTCCGGGGCGGTCTGCGGTCGCCAGAGGTGCTGGGTGTGCAGAAACTTTTCCCATTTTCGCTTCCCCGCCTCCTGCAACTGACCGGGCGTGGGGAACTGCAACACCAAGGCCCAGGCGTGGGGTGCGGTCCAGTCGTCGAACGCGGCCAAGGCCGCCGGATAATACTCGCGCAGCGCGGCTTGCAACTGGTTGACCAGCGCGGTGCGTTGTTCGATCAGGGCGATCTCGTCGCGGCAGAGCGCACGCAAGGTGGCGGTGGCTTCGTCCTGCGGCCGCAGCGGACGCCACGCGTGTCCATCCGTGCGCAAGGCATCGGCCAGCGCCCAAGTGTCATGCCGGTCGGTCTTGGTGCCGTTGGGCACTTTGCGTTCGCGATAACGTGCAGCCGCCGTCGGGGCCACCGGATAGATCGCCCAACCCCGTTGCAGCAGTTGATCCACCGCCGGTCCGCTGGAAGTCTCCAACGTAATCGGCGTGCCGGTGAAGGGTTGCATTTTTACGGTGAACTCCGCCCAACCCTCGGCGGTGTGGGCGAACCGAAATTCGGCCTGCACCGCGCCGTGGCGGTTCAGGACGATGACGTCGTGATGATCGCTGGCCCAGTCGAGGGCCGCGAAGCAGGCATGTTGTGTCCAGTCAGTATTCATGGTGCGGGCGGCACGCACCGGCTCCGGACGACGCGACCCAGGCGAACTGATACAGGAGCCCTCGCAGGGCGGAGTTCTCTCAGCCTTCGGCGCGTCGGCCACCGCGGGTGTCGGCGATCTGCGGCTGACCCTCGTAGGGCTGGTCCAAGAAAGCCGTGGCACCTGCGGAACCGGAAGCGGGCCGTTCATAATATGACTGGCGGCGGAGTTATTCACCAGCGCGGGCGGAGCGGTTTTCCGGGGCCGCTTCCCGCGCCGGTGATTAACTCCGGAAACCGTATCAGTCCAAGACGCTGCGCGCGACACGATGATTCCTGAAATACGCGAAGCGTCTTGGAGTGCGCCAGCCCCCTGGCGCTTTGGCCGGAGCGCGGGGGAAACGGGAGACGGTTGGAAAGGTTGACACAGTGGACTAACTGGACTAATGTAGCCGCAATGAAAACCGTGAATGTTCACGAAGCGAAAACCAACTTTTCCAGCCTGCTGGCCAAACTGGAAGCGGACAGCGAAACCATCGTCATCTGCCGCAACGGAGAGCCGGTCGCCGACCTGGTGCCGCACCAGCGGGTGAGCCGGATTAAAACGCATCCCGTTCTCGACAAAATCAAAATCGGATACGACCCGGTCGAACCGCTCTCCGCAGATGAATGGCCGGAGGCGGCTCGATGATTCTGGACACCTGCGCCCTGCTCTGGCTCGCCAGCGGCAGTAAAAAATTGAGCCGTTCGGCCTTGAAAGAAATCAACGCAGCTCCGGTCGTTTATGTTTCCGCCATCAGTGGCTTTGAAATCGCGATCAAGGCCGCCAAAGGAAAATTGAAACTGCCGAACCCGCCTCATGAATGGTTTGAAAAAGTCGTCGAGCATCATGGTCTGACGATGCTGCCGCTCGCATTGGACGTGTGTATTACCGCGGCCGGACTGCCGCCCATTCACGACGATCCGTGCGACCGTTTTATTATCGCTGCGGCCAGACTGCATGATTTGACGGTGGTGACGGCCGATGAACAGTTCGAGCAATACGGTGTGACGGTGATTTGCTGAACCTTCTCTCGCGATGGGCACCTTATCGTGCCGAAATGAAATGTAGGCGGAAGCGCGGGGAAAATGGGCTGGTTGAACGTGATTCCTCCGGCCCGTGAAAGTATGAAAATGAAGCTCGCCAAAATGCTCCATGAGGCCGCGTTACTCTGCGCGGTGTTGAATTTGATGGCTGGCGTAAATCCCGCGCTGGCTGCGCTCGCCCACCTAACACCGCCCACCCGCGATCCGAACACACCGGGATATGTCAAAGCCAGGGAATTGCCCGACGGCACTAATCCGCCGGCGGATGCCGACGGAAACTTCATCATTGGCCCGACTCACAACCGCGCACCGGAAATGACCGTGCAGACAAATGTGCCGCAAGGAACGGTGTATAACTTCACCATGAACTCGGCAGAAAGCAAAATTTATCCCGGCATAGCACGGGAGGCCAATACTTTTGGCACGGTGGATCCCACCGACCCCGTCAAACTGGTGGTGACCACCAGCCACCCTGCTCCCTACACTCGCCGGGTATCGGTTTATGTCCCCAAACAATACGTCCCGGGCACCGTCGCGCCATTCATTGTCGGGGCGGACGGACCCGACCGCGCGTTGTTCACGGCTTTGGATAATCTCATCGCCCAGCACCGGGTGCCGGTGATGATTGCCATCTCCATCGGCAATGGCAGCGGCGACGCCCAAGGCAGCGAGCGCGGATTGGAATACGACACCATGTCCGGCTTGTATGCGGAGTTCGTCGAGAAAGAGGTGCTGCCGCTCGTGGAAAAACAATGCAACGTGACATTGACCAGGAATCCCGAGGGCCGGGCGACGATGGGCGGCAGTTCCGGCGGCTCGTGTGCATTGAGCATGGCGTGGTATCACCCTGACCTTTACCACCGCGTTCTTACTTATTCGGGCACCTATGTGAACCAGCAGTGGCCGCCTAACGCCGGGACCCCGCAGGGCGCATGGGAATTTCATGAACACCTCATCCCGAACAGCCCGGCCAAGCCGCTGCGAATCTGGATGGAAGTTGGCGACAGAGACCTTTTGAATCCGAATGTCATGCGCGACAACATGCACGACTGGGTCGTGGCGAATGAGAACATGGCAAAGGTTTTGGCCGCCAAGGGCTATCATTACCAGTTTGT
Organism: Limisphaerales bacterium; assembly: GCA_003161635.1. Lineage (GTDB taxonomy): Bacteria > Verrucomicrobiota > Verrucomicrobiia > Limisphaerales > UBA11358 > UBA11358. Next base: position 15,655 of record PMOA01000069.1, on the reverse strand, counting down.
CTTTGCTCGCAACGCCGGGCATGTGGACGACCGGGTGAAACAACAAACCCTGCCCGAAGCTCTGGAATGGCTGTGGCAGAACTACCAGCCGGTGACGAAGTAACGCGGGAAAACGGGAGGGTTGGGAAAGGTTGCGCGCGGCCTGCGAGGGCGGGTGATGTCCTTGGAACGTCAAAACTTGCCAATCCGAACTGAAATGATAAGTTCCTGCATTGGTTCATTTCCGAAAAATGTGAAAGCACTCTGGCCATGGCTCGCGATTTCGTTCGCTGCGATCACTGCGCAGTGCGACGCAGCGATGCCCTCAATCCTCATCACCAACCTGCCGGTCTATGGCTCCGTAGGTCATCTGGCCGGAGTGGTATTGAATGTGAATACCGCCACGAACGCGGTCGCCGTTTACATTTACGTGCCGGGTTATGGCTGGGTGACCAAACCAACCTGCGCACAACCGCTCACGACGATCCAGCCGAATGGTTCCTGGTCTGCCGACATCAACACCGGTGGTGCCGGCGATTTGACCGCCACGCGCGTCGCCGCCTTGCTCGTCAGCACCAATTACAACCAGCCTTGCGTGCTTGGCGTGGCCAACCTGCCCACGAATGCTTACGCCCAGGCCATCGCCAAGACCGTCGTCACGCGCCCGTCGCCCGGCGTGCGGTTCTTGAGTTTTTCCGGCTACGACTGGTGGGTGAAGAGTCCCACCGGACACGCTGGGCCGGGGCCGAATTATTTCTCTGATGCGACCAACAACGTCTGGACCGACACGAACGGATGGCTGCACCTGCGTATCACTCATCGGACGAACGCCTGGCAATGCGCCGAGATCATCTCCGCGCGCACGTTCGGCACGGGCAATTATCGTTTCGAACTGAATTCACCGGCGGACAACCTTAACCCGAACGTCACGCTCGGTTTGTTCACGTGGAGCGACGATCCGGCGTTTACGGATCGCGAGATTGACGTTGAATGCGGCCGTTGGAACAACGCGGCGGACACGAACAACTCGCAATTCGTCGTTCAACCCTACTACCTCGCCAACCATCTCGTCCGCTACCGCGTGCCGGCCGGGCTGGCCGACTCGACCCATCTCTTCGTTTGGGAAACCAACCGCATCAGTTATCAATCCCAGACCGGCGCTTATTCCGCCGCCGCGACCAATCTCATCGCCTCATATATTTTCACAAACGCTACTGACGTGCCGCAAAGCGGCGACGAAAACGTGCATTTGAATCTGTGGCTGATCAATGGCAACCCGCCCACCGACAACAACGAAGTCGAGGTCATTATCCAGAACTTCAATTTCGTTCCGCTTGGAACGCCGCCGCGCGCTGTCCTGGGCAATCCCCAAATGCCCGCCTCCAGCCAGTTCAAATGCGACCTCACCGTCCAGCCCGATTACCGTTACGAAGTGCAGACCTCTTCGAGTCTCCTGCTGTGGACTCACCTGACAACCCTTCTGGCGACCAACGTTACTCTTAACTTTGCGGACACCAGTTCGCCGGCGGTCAGCAAGCGTTTCTATCGTGTCGTCACGCAGCCGTGAACGTGCGGCTATTTCCGGTTGTCCCTGCGGGACGAAACGCCTCGTCGCGTCGAAATGAAATGGAGGTGGAAGCGCGGGGAAAACGGGCGGGTTGGGAAAGGTTGCGCGCACCGGCGCGGGCGGGTGGCCGGGCGCAAAGACCAACTCCAACGGAGTTGAATCATTCAGCCCGGCGTTGGCCGACACGCCGCGCTGAAGCGACGCGAAGGCGGGTGCGAGGGCTACGCCGGGTGAGAGATTGAATCGCGAACAACTCTGAAGGAGTTGCATCGGTGCGGCGGTGGATTTATTCAACTCTTTCAGAGTTGATGAATTTGGGGAATGGTTTCCCAGGGTAGTCGCTGCGCGCCAACCCTGAGCTGATGGATTTGAATCCCGTTGGGATTCATTTGCAGCGCCGTCAGGCGCGGCATATTTGTAGCATCCAAAATCAAACAATGTTTCAAGTTCCGTCAGGAGCGGAATATGCCGCCCCGACGGGGCTGGGGAATTGGGTGGCTGGATGGCTACAAAGATTTCGCTCCTGACGGAGCGATGTTCTCGGTCCGAATCACTTGGCGAGTTTTAATAAACCCAAAGATTCCCTAATTGTTCTTCGTAAACTTGGGTTGGACAGAGCCTCACACAAATGACGAACAACCATTTTTTTCGAGGAGTTAGTTCGGTTCAAATCCAAAAAAGCAAGAATGGATTTACGCAAGATGTCCTGATAGCTCCAAATATTCTGCTGAACAAATTCATCTTGCGCGTCATCCAGAAGGGAACCGTGAACAATCGCGTTTCTGACCTTGTAAAATCGCGTGACGATGTCGCGGAGACGATTTTTGTCTTCCTCATCTTGGCCGAGAACAACTGCAACTCTTGCCGCTAGGTTATCAGCTTTTCTTCGGTCGGACTGTAGCAAATACAAGGACTCGAGTCCATTCGTATAGGCCAACACCCAATCGAACAGGAGGAAATAATTATCGCGTTGCCCACTCGTATCCAAAAAAAGGTGGGTAGCGAATAGGCAGCGCATGTCAACCGTTTGAAGAGGTTTGGGCGGTTTCCGGTAAGGGATGCAGCCGAAATTCAGGAACCGTAGGTACGGTGCAAGAGCGGCCTTAAAATCCTGGAACGGCTGGATATCGGCCGCACTTAATTCATATGGGCGTTCGCCCATCCCTAAGCCATATCCGACGCCATAATTTTCTTCGCCATGTAACGCCATATCCCGCCATTTCTTCCGATGGCAGTAGAAGCACAATGGCATGAGCAAGTGTCCTGTCTTAAACAGCTTCATCGCGGTAAACAGCGGGCCAAAAAGCGCGAGCGAATTATCCCGCAGCACGCTAAGGCTCTTTCCTCCCCCGATGTAATACCACCTAGCAACAAGATGTTTATCGTATGGGTAGTTGTTAAAATGCTTGAGATCGCTAGCAAGTTGTTTTCTATCCTCCTCATTCAGCTCCTCAATCCAAAATTCATCTCCAAAGGCAAGGTATGGAGAATCAGACTTGAAATGCCGAAGCACGGCACACACTTGCACATTGTCTTCAATCATCGCTCAATTCTTCGTCCCCGCCAGCTCTTCCTCAAAATCCACGATTTCTTTGATCTGAACCAGAAACCAGCGGTCGATTTTTGTCAGGTTGAAAATCTCGTCGATGGTGAAGCCGGCGCGGAGGGCGTGGCGGATGAAGAAGACGCGTTCGGCGTTGGGCACGCTCAGTTTGCGGCTGATGACATCCTTGGGGAGGATGTCGCGGTCGCCATAAACTTCCGTGCCGATGCGCCAGGGTTTGCCGTCACCGCCCAGGCCGCTGCGGCCAATCTCCAGCGAGCGCAGGCATTTTTGCAGGCTTTCCTTGAACGTGCGGCCAATCGCCATCGCTTCGCCCACAGATTTCATCTGCGTCGTCAGCGTCGGGTCGGCTTGCGCGAATTTCTCGAAGGCAAAACGCGGCACCTTCACCACCACGTAGTCAATCGTCGGCTCGAAGCTAGCCGGGGTTTCGCGCGTGATGTCGTTGCGAATTTCGTCGAGCAAATAGCCGACGGCGAGTTTGGCGGCGATTTTCGCGATGGGAAAGCCGGTGGCCTTGGACGCCAGCGCAGAGCTGCGGCTCACGCGCGGGTTCATCTCAATGATGACCATGCGGCCGTTGTCCGGGTTGACGGCGAACTGAATGTTCGAACCGCCGGTCTCGACGCCCACGGCGCGGATCACGGCGAAACTCTGGTCGCGCATGATCTGAAATTCCTTGTCGGTAAGGGTCTGGATGGGCGCAACGGTGATGGAATCGCCGGTGTGCACGCCCATCGGGTCGAAGTTCTCGATGGAGCAGATGATGACGCAGTTGTCGGCCTTGTCGCGCATCACTTCCATTTCGTATTCCTTCCAGCCGAGCAGCGATTCCTCGATGAGGATTTCACTGACGGGCGAGAGGTCCATGCCGCGCTTGGCGAGTTCCTCGAATTCGTCGCGATTGTAGGCGATGCCGCCGCCGGTGCCGCCGAGCGTGAACGCCGGCCGGATGATGAGGGGGAAACGGCCGATTTTGTCCGCGACGGCACGGGCTTCATCCAGGTTGTGCGCGGTGCCGGAAATCGGAACGTCGAGGCCGATGGAAAGCATCAGATCCTTGAAAATCTGGCGGTCTTCGCCCTTCTGGATGGCCTCGGCTTTGGCGCCGATCATTTCAATGCCGTGCTTTTCCAGGACGCCGGAGCGGTGCAGGGCCATCGCGGTGTTGAGCGCGGTCTGGCCGCCGAGCGTGGGCAAAAGCACAAGTTTATATGGAACTGTCGGCGGGACGCCGGCAGCACGCTGAACCGGCACGCCCAAGCGTTTCATTTCGTTGAGTTCGCGCACGATGATTTTTTCGACGCACTCCGGCGTGATGGGTTCGATGTAGGTGCGGTCGGCGAACTCCGGGTCGGTCATGATGGTGGCCGGNNTCGAACTCGCACGCCTGGCCGATAATGATCGGTCCGGCGCCGATGATGAGAACGCTGTGAATGTCCGTGCGCTTGGGCATAAACGCGCCGGAAATTATTCCCAATTTGCCCGCTTGTCAGTGTTTAATTGTTACAAAACACTGACGCGAACCTGAATCAGCCGGCGATTTGTCCGAGCAAGGCCGGGCGGGTCTCCTTGTGCGCCGGCATTATTTCCGAAACGCTGCTCAAAAATTCAATTTTCACCTTATCGCCGTCGAAACGGCAGGTCACCGTGTCGTGATGCGGCGTTTCGTAAAAATGCCAGGTCATTTGAAAAGTATTTTCGTCCGTCCAGGTGCCGCCGGCCATGACCTTCGAAATCGGCCCCAAAGCGCCCACGGTGAGTTTCGGCGGAGTTCCGGGCATGTCGGTTTTGCCGTTCACCCATTTTTCGATGCCGCACGTGATGGGATGTTCGCCTTTGGCATCTTTTAAAGTGAAGGTGCAGGCGTTTTTCTGAAACTTGAACGACACACTCTGAACATTTGCGTCGTTCCCGATCTTGAAGCTTTTGCCGGAAATTTCGGCCGCGACGGGCGAAGCCGCCTGCGCCTTCGGCGGCAGCACGGCCAGCGAGGAAAGTTTTTGTTTCAACCGGGCCTGTGAAATTTTTTCCGGTGGCAAAACTTTTTCCTTCATCGCGGGCAAAAGATATTTCCAGATCAAATCAAACTCGCCGAGCATGCTGGCGCTTTCGCCGGTGATGCAAATCACGGCGTCCTGATCGGGCATGATGATGGTGTACTGGCCAAAAGCCCCGTCGGCGCGATAGGTATTATGCCGCGTGCGCCAAAACAGGTAGCAATAACCCTGGTGCCATTCGCTGGTTTTTTTGGCGTCCTTCAGGTCCTGTCCGGGCGCGGCCGGTTGCTGGATCTTGAACGTCGTCGCCTCTTCAATCCAGGCCGCGGGCAAAATCTGTTTGCCGTTCCAAGCGCCTTTTTGCAGATACAATTGCCCGAATTTGGCGAGTCCTTCGGTCTGAATGGCCAATCCCCAGCCGCCGGTGTTGATGCCGCGTGGACACGTCTCCCAGGTCATGCCTTCGATCGCCAGCGGCTGGAATAAACGAGGCCGCAAATAATCAATGACTTTCTGACCGGTCAGTTTTTGGACAATCGCCGAAAGCATGTAGGTTGCGCCGCTGTCGTAAAGAAACGCGCTGCCCGGCGGATTTGCAATGGGCAACGCCAGAAAAGCTTTCACCCAATTGTCCGTCTGCGTGATGATCGGAGTCGAATCCTCGGCGTGGCCGACCGACATCGTGAGCAGATGTTTCACCTTCAAAGCCGCCAGACTTTCGCTGATGCTGTCGGGCAGGTCATTTGGGAAAAAGGAAATCACCTGATCATCCACTTTCAATCTCCCTTCCGTCACGGCAAAGCCAATGGCGGTCGAGGTGAAACTTTTACTGATTGAATACAGCATGTGATTCAAATCCGGCGCGTACGGCGACCACCAGCCTTCGGCAATGACATGCCCGTGACGAACCATCATGAAGCTGTGAAATTCATGCTGGCTTTTTCCGACCGCCTCCAAAAAATCCAGAATCTCCGCTGATGACACACCTTGCGCTTCGGGCGCGCTGCGCGGAAGCTGGTGATGAATGGTTTGCTGCGCCGCGAGGCATTCAGGAAAAGAGGAAGCCATGCTTAATCCGACGGCGCCGAGGCCGAGTTGTTTTAGAAATATTCTACGATCGGAGGTCATGGTTTTCGGTGCGCTTGGGCATGGTTCAAACTGCCACGGATGAAACACGGATTACGCGGGAAGCGAAAGGAAAAAGCCGCCACGCCCGAATCAGCGCTGCACCCCGCCGGTCATGGGCACGAAGCGCACGGGCAGCACGGCGCGCTTCTCCAAATGTTCTCCTTGCTTGCGGAGCAACACCAGTTCCTGGTCTCCCATGGGCCCGACGGGAATAATCATCCGGCCCCCGTCCTTGAGTTGTTCGACGAGCGGCTGCGGCACTTTCTCCGGCGCGCAAGTGACGATGATCGCGTCGAACGGCGCGGCTTCCGGCCAGCCTTGGAAGCCGTCCCCGGCACGCACCTGAATATTCGTATAACCGAGACGCTTCAGGTCGGCCCCGGCGCGTTGGGCGAGCGGCTCGATGATTTCGATGGTATAGACCTCTGCCACAAGTTGGGCGAGCACTGCGGCTTGGTAACCCGAACCGGTCCCGATTTCTAACACGCGGTCCGTCGGCTGCGGCTCAAGTTTTTCGGTCATGAAGGCAACGATGTAAGGTTGGGAAATGGTCTGGCCATGACCGATGGGCAACGGGCCGTCGGCGTAAGCCCGGTGCCGGAGTTCCGCCGGGACGAATTCGTGGCGCGGGACCTTGCCCATGGCGGCCAGCACGCGCGCATTGGTGATGTTGTATCCCGGACTCGACAATTGTTCCTGCACCATGCGTCGGCGCCCGGCGGCGAAATGGTCCTCCTCACCCGCCGGCGTGGCGTTGGTCTGTCCGCGTCTTTCCCGGGGCAGGATTGACAGCGCCATGAGAATGGGCACCGCAATATTTTTCACAACCACCAAGATAATCCCGTTTGCCGGCGCACGCCACAGGCAAAATGCCAGAGTGCCAGACAGGGGCAATTTCCGGTTCAATGAGCCGCAACCACCTTTTCAGCCGCAGAGCGGCGGAAGAAAGTAGCCCACGGCGTCAGCCGTGGGTTGGCCAGACAATAAAACACAAGCCCCGGCAGGGGCGGCAGAACCAACCACCGTGAAATGCACCCGCGCTTTCGCCCCATCCGGGGCTTATGTCCATTCAACATTAGTCCCACGGTTTCACCGTGGGCTACTTTCTGACGCGCCTCCGGCGCTGGAACACAAAACACACACCCTAAAACAATTTCGACTGGTTTCCCGTTGCCGGCTTCAATCCCAGCTTTTTGTAACTCAACTCCGTCGCGACGCGGCCCTGGGACGTGCGGTTCAAGCAGACTTCCATGATGAGGACGCTGTGAATGTCTGTGCGCTTGGGCATAAACGACACGGCAAGATGAAACACAGACGCGGCGCGGTTGGCCAATGTTTTTTTGGCCAGCCTGACGATTGGGCTTGATTAAGGACGCGTTCGCCGTGCAGTCGTCTGCTTTTCAAGCCAGAAGCGCCGCTGAACTTGCAAGGATGGAAAAAGCAAAAAGCCAGGGGCTTTCCCGATCATTTCCCTGGAAATAATTTATTTTGTTTTTGATTGCTATTATTTAGAAACCTGATTAAAATCATTAGAAATTATTAGTGCCTATGAGATGCACCCCCGATAAATCATAAGCGATTATGTCTCTTAAAATTTTTCTCGCGGGCGGGTTCGCCTTGGCCGGCATTTCTTTTTCCAGTTTTGGCGCAACGTTCCCCGTCACCGTCAATTCCGACAGCGGAGCCGGCTCACTGCGGCAGGCCATCTCGGACGCCAATTCCACACCGGGCGCTAATCTTATCACATTCAACATTCCTGGTTCGGGTGTTCACACGATTTCGACATTCAGTGCGCTCCCGACCCTCACGAATTCCATCACCATTGATGGCACGACGCAACCCGGTTACGCCGGAGCGCCGCTGATCGATTTGAACGGCAATTCCGGCTCCGGCCGAAACGGGCTGATCATTAATACCAGCAATTGCGTGGTGCGCGCCCTGATCTTAAGGAATTTCGGATCGAGCAGTTCTCCCGGTCTGGCCAGCGGCATTTTGTTGACCAATGCATTCGGCGCTACGATCCAGGGTTGTTACATCGGCACCACCGCGGCCGGCAGCGGGTCGAGCGGAAATTCCCTCGATGGCATTCGCGTGAACAATTCGGCGGCCAACACGATTGGCGGAACCAATTCCAGCCAGCGCAACATCATCTCCGGCAACTTTCAAAAAGGTGTTTTCATCTTTGGCGCCGGCTCAACCGGCAATCAAGTCATGGGAAATTATATCGGCCCGGATGTCAGCGGCCTGGTCGCGTTGGGCAATGGTCAAAACGGCATCCTGATTAGTAACGCCGCCAACAATGTGATCGGTGGCGCCGTCGTGGGCGCCGGAAATGTCATCTCGGGAAACGGCTACTCGGGAAGCACCTTCGACAATTTGATGATTCAAGGCAGCAACGCCACGGGCAATGTCGTGGCGGGAAACATTCTCGGGTTGAAAGCCGATTTCAGCGTGGTGACCGCGAGTCCCGGATTCAACAACGGCGTTCGCGTCGATAACGCCCCGGCCAATACCATTGGCGGAACAACGGCGGCCGCCCGGAATTACGTTGGAAATAATCAGTTCGGGATTCTGATCATTAACTCCAACGCCGTCGGCAACGTGATCGAGGGAAACTATGTGGGAGTCAGTTCCAATGGAACCACGGCCGTGCCCAACCACAATGGTATTTTCATCAACACCGGCGCCTCGGGAACAATCGTGGGGGCTCCGGGTGCGGGCAATTTGATTTCCGGCAATCAGGTCTTTGGCCTCAGCCTCAGTGCTTCCAGCAACAACACCATTCAGGGCAATCTTATCGGTACCGACGCCACCGGAATGCTTGCTTTGGGCAATGGCGCATCCGGTTCGGGTGGCGGCATGTCTGTGTCCGGTTCCGGCAATCTCATTGGTGGGACCGCGAATAGCGCCCGAAACGTCATTTCCGGCAATCCCGACGATGGCCTGGACATTTTTCCAGGTTCCACCGCGGACTCGGTCAACAATTTGGTGCAAGGCAATCTCATCGGCGTGGCGGCGGATGGCGTTTCCCCACTAGGAAATGGCCTCATCGGAATTGGAGGCCGGGGGATTTCCATTCTGGGCGCGAGCAGCAACATCATCGGCGGCTACAGTTCAGGCTCGGCCAATGTGATTGCCAACAACGGATACGATGGGGTCTGGCTCGCTAGAACGTTCGGCGCGATCGGCGCGCCGGGGTCAAACAATGTCGTCGTGGGAAATACGATCTGTTCCAATGGCGCCGCCGTCGTCTCCCTGGGCGGAACCGCCGCCGGGGTGACACTGCTTGGGCCTAATCTGGTGTCCAGCAATTCCATTTTTGCGAATGTCTACCTAGGCATTGATGCGGGCGGCGACGGGCCGACGGCCAACACGCCTCAGGGGCACAGCAATTTTCCCGTGCTGACTTCGGTCCGCCTGGGCAGCACCGATATTGATGGCGTGCTGGATGGAACCCCAGGGTGCTTTTACACGATTGAGTTTTACGAAGATAATCCAGCCTTCACGTTGTTGTATGGCCCCCAAGGGAGATTTTTCCTCGGCGCCATCGTGGTGCCACCGGGTCCTTTTCACGCCAGCTTTTTTCGGCGTGCGCTTGAAGGCGACGAAATAATCGCCATTGCGACCTCACATTGCCCCCCGATCGAAACTTCGGAGTTCAGCCTTTCCTTCAAAGTTACCCTGACGCCTCAGGCTGAGCCAACTCTGGGAACCGGTATAGCGGTGGGCGGCTTTCTTGAAGCCCCGGTGAAAAGCTCGGACGGAGAAAATATTGTGATAAAGAGCACGATGGATTTGCACACACCTTTGTTACTGTGGGAAACGATCAAGGTTCTTGCCGCCAGCGCCACGATGGCGATTTTTGACCCTCTCTCTGACTCGCCACATGCTTTCTACCGGGCCGCAGTCAGCGGTCCGGTGGGCGATCTCAAGGCAACTTTCGTCAATCCCGATGGTTCGTCGATGGCCGGCGGACTTGTCCGGATTGGGCGCGCCGAGATGCCGATTCCTGCGGAAGCCAATGGCGTGGTTGAACACGATGGCTTTCCCGTCGGACCGGTCAGTTTGGTCCTGGAGCAACAAACCACGGTTAACAACGGCACATCGAGCATCACCTACTCAAACCGGATGGGTTTCCTCGCGAGCGTCGCGGCGAACGTCCTGAACCAATGGATCATCAAAGCAATGTTGTCAGCAGATACGAACCCGCCGCCGCCAGCGTGCCAATGCACGCCGTGGTGCGGCATCATGAGCGGTGTCGTGGATGGCTTTCAAAAAGTTGTGGCCGGCGGCGGCGCGAACGGTTCTTGTCAGGACACGCCGGTTGTTCAGATCACCGGCCCGGGTGGTCTCAATCTCACCCTGCTCCCCGGCCAAAAGCGCCTCGTCTTCGACCCCGCAGCCAGTGGAACCTGGACCGTCACCAGCACAGTGTGTGGCCGCACCAAGACCTGCCAAATCACCGTCCCGTGACGTTCATCTCTGCGGGTTTCAAATTCAAAGGCCTCACCCGTGAACCATTTGAACAGAAGCAAATAAAGAGGGAACAAATTCTCCGTCGAAGAGGAGTGAAACGAATTCAAGCGCAACTTTTGCTCGAACAGGCTCCCTCTCGATACCCATCCGTCAAAAACAATTAAAAACCGCCAAATACGCGAAACTTTGAACCTTGCTCGTGATTGATCGGAGTTGAACCGCATTCGGCACGGGCGCAAGGCCGTATTCCAATTCACTAACTCAGACTTCACTAATTGGTATTGCGTCAACTTTTGCGCTTGAGAATTTGTTCGAATTCTTCGGTTGGCTCGATCTCAATTCGTTCGCTGCCGGTTGATTCGGGCTTGCCGTGGGCAGGCGCGGGTGATGGAACGGCGCGACTGGGCAGAGCGGATTGAGCAGTTTTCATCGGTGGCAAGTCCGCCAGCTACGGCTACGACAACGCGGGCAATCTTATCCTATCCTCCCAACCTTCGCGGGATTGTTGATTTCGCGCGCTTCCGCCAATCAAATCACCCTTTTCTGGCCGGCCGCGCCCGGCGGTTTTGTGCTGTATTCCTCCGGCAGCCTCGGCGCAGGCGCGCAATGGAACATTTCCGGGGCAATCCAATTCCAGACGGGCGATCTCAATGTAGTGACTCAAGCTCTTGGTCCCTATAACACGTTTTATCGCCTGCAAAAATGATTTTGCGCTACAAAAGCCCTGCTTGCGAACCGCCCGTGGATTTCAAACCCAATTTCTTGTAACTCAACTCCGTCGCGACGCGGCCCTGGGACGTGCGGTTCAGGTAGCCTTCCATGATGAGATACGGCTCATAGACTTCCTCGATCGTATCCGGTTCCTCGCCCACGGCGACGGCCAGCGAATTCACGCCGACCGGCCCGCCGCCAAATTTCACGATGACGGCTTCGAGGATGCGCTTGTCCATTTCGTCGAGGCCGTTCTGGTCAATTTCCAGCATGGCCAGCGCCTTGTCCGCGACGTCGGCGGTGATGCGGCCGTCGTGCCGGACCTGCGCATAGTCGCGCACGCGGCGGAGCAGGTTGTTGGCGATGCGCGGCGTGCCGCGGCTGCGCCGGGCGATTTCATGCGCGCCGGCGGGTTCGATCTCCACCTTCAACAAACGCGCCGACCGGACGATGATGGTCTCCAAATCCCCGGCGACGTAGTAATCCAGCCGTTCGCGCATGGGAAAGCGCGTGAGCAACGGCGCGGTGAGCAATCCGCTGCGCGTGGTCGCGCCGATGAGGGTGAAGCGCGGAAGATTCAGCCGGACGCTGCGCGCGTTCGGCCCCTGGTCAATGATGATGTCGAGTTTGAAATCCTCCATCGCCGGGTACAGATATTCCTCGATGGTTTTTTGCAGGCGATGAATTTCGTCAATGAACAGCACGTCGCCTTCCTCGAGGTTCGTCAGCAGACCGGCGAGGTCGCCGGCTTTTTCGATGGTCGGGCCGCTGGTGCTTTTGAGGTTCGCGCCCATGGCCTTGGCGAGGATGTAAGCGAGCGTGGTTTTGCCCAGGCCGGGCGGACCGCTGAGCAGGATGTGGTCGAGCGCTTCGCTCCGCTGTTTCGCCGCTTGCACGGCGATTCCGAGGCGCTCCTTGACCTTGAGCTGACCGGTGAATTCGGAAAAGAGCGACGGGCGCAGCGTCAGTTCCAACGCCGCGTCCGGTTTGTTCAAAGTGGAAACCGCGCGTTCGTCCATTACCGCAAAGATGCGGAAACGTTCCGTGAGCGACAAGGTCAAATGCGTGCGCCAAAGACTTAGGTGCAACTTGGCACTGCGCCAGCCCACCGGGCGACAGACCATAGCCCAGCGTTTCAACGCTGGGACAGCAAGGGTCAAGGCGGGTAGTCCCGTCAGGGATGGCAGAATGTTCTGGTAGTGACGGTTCTTTCGTCCCTTCCGGGACTCTGCCGATTTTCGTCCCGAACCCCACCGATGAATCGGCGGGCTACTCTCTTTCGCCCTGACGGGCTGATTGGATGATGGTGGCGACGCGCATTTTTTCACAAACCCCTCTCCGGCTCTCTTCCCGCTCGTGCCTAGCGGAGAGAGTGTGAGGCTAGGTTCAAAGCGTCGGGAAGGCGTGAAACGGCGTGATTTTTGTCCAATTCAGTTCAATTTTTGGAGAGTTCTTTGCCAAAAATGGTTGGCGGCGAGGGGGAGCTTTGTTAGCCTTCGCCCGCGATACCCCTTTATGAAAAAAACTAAAATTTTATTGTGGTCACTTGCGGCATTCTGCTTGTTCGGCCTTGCAACCAACGTGTTTGCCGGTGAGGCGGACATCAAAATTCCTTCTCTGAGCGAAGTCAAATTCGCCGGATTGGGCGGCATCAGCGGCGAAATGCTGATGTATCTCGGCATCTTGCTCTGCGGCGTCGGCGCCCTGTTCGGCCTGGTGCAATACAAACAGACCAAAGCTCTGCCCGTGCATGACAGCATGGCCAAGGTCTCCCACATGATTTGGGAAACCTGTAAAACCTACCTTTTTACCCAGGGCAAATTCCTCGCCATCCTCTGGCTGCTCATCGCGGCCTGCATGGTTTACTATTTCAAGGTTCTCCAGGGGAACTCAATGGGCAACGTGGTGGTCATCCTGCTCGCTTCGGTGCTCGGCATCCTGGGTTCCTACGGTGTCGCCTGGTTCGGCATCCGCATCAACACCGTGTCCAACTCCCGCACCGCTTTCTCCGCGCTCAAGGGCAACCCGTTCGCCACGCTGGGCATCCCCCTCCGCTCCGGCATGAGCGTCGGCCTGCTCCTGGTCTGCGTCGAATTGTTTTTCATGATCTGCATCCTGATGTTCCTCCCCCGCGAACTCGTCGGCCCCTGTTTCATCGGCTTCGCCATCGGTGAATCGCTCGGCGCCAGCGTGCTCCGCATCTGCGGCGGCATCTTCACCAAGATTGCCGACATCGGCTCCGACCTGATGAAAATCGTCTTCAAGCTCCCGGAAGACGACCCGAAGAACCCGGGTGTGATCGCGGATTGCACCGGCGACAACGCCGGCGACTCGGTCGGCCCGACGGCGGATGGTTTTGAAACCTATGGCGTGACCGGCGTGGCGTTGATCGCGTTTCTCGCCCTGGCCCTGGCGGCCAGCCCGAAAATATGCGCCACGTTGATCGTCTGGCTGTTCACCATGCGCGCGCTGATGATTGTGACTTCGCTGGTGTCCTACTTCATAAACGAAGTCATCAGCAAGGCCATGTTCAGCGGCAAGAAAGACTTCGACTTTGAAGCTCCGCTGACCCACCTCGTGTGGCTCACTTCGGCGGTGTCCATCATCATCACCTTCATTGCCAGCAAACTGCTTCTGGGCGACTTTACTGATGCCAACGGCACTGCCCAACCCGCGCTGTGGTGGGTGCTCTCGATCATCATCAGTTGCGGCACGGTGGCGGGCGCGCTAATTCCTGAATTCACCAAGATATTCGTCAGCACCAACTCAAGGCACGTTAGGGAAGTGACTAATTGCTCCAAGCACGGCGGCGCGTCGCTGAACATCCTGTCGGGCTTTGTGGCCGGCAACTTTTCGGCCTTCTGGATGGGGCTATGCATCATGGTGTTGATGGCCACCTCGTATTTCTTTTCCCAGAACCCGGCGCTCCTCTCGCTCATGCCCCAGGAGTTCCTCTTCGCCGCGCCGATCTTCGCGTTCGGCCTTGTGGCCTTCGGCTTCCTCGGCATGGGGCCGGTGACGATTGCCGTGGACAGCTACGGCCCGGTCACCGATAACGCTCAGTCTGTCTTTGAGTTGAGCCAGATTGAAGGCCGCAAAGGCATCAAGGAAGAAATCAAACGCGACTTCGGTTTCGACGCGGACTTTGAAAACGCCAAGTATCAATTGGAAAAGGGCGACGGCGCGGGCAACACCTTCAAGGCCACCGCCAAGCCCGTGCTCATCGGCACCGCCGTCGTCGGCGCGACCACGATGGTGTTCGGCATCATCATGCTGCTGCAACGCATGTATGAGGGCCAGGTGGCTTCCGGGATTGCCGGTCCGTTCAAGCCGGTCGTTGACGCCTTGAGCATCGTGCAGCCGGAAATTATCCTCGGCCTCATCATGGGCGGCGCGGTGATTTACTGGTTCACCGGCGCCTCCTGCCAGGCGGTCGTCACCGGCGCGTATCGCGCGGTGGTCTATATCAAGGAGCACATAAAACTCGACTCCACCACCGCGTCGGAAAAGGACAGCAAGGAAGTCGTCCGCATCTGCACCGTTTATGCGCAGAAAGGCATGTGGAACATCTTTATTGTGGTGTTCTGCTTCGCGCTCGCGTTGCCGTTCTTCAATCCGTATTTCTTCATCGGCTACCTGATTGGCATCGCGTTCTTCGGCCTGTTCCAGGCCATCTTCATGGCCAACGCCGGCGGCGCGTGGGACAACGCCAAGAAGATCGTCGAGGTGGACCTCCGCCAGAAGGGCACCGAATTGCACGCCGCCACCGTCGTGGGCGACACCGTGGGCGATCCGTTCAAGGACACCTCGTCCGTGGCGATGAATCCGGTGATCAAATTCACCACGCTGTTCGGCCTGCTCGCCGTGGAAATTGCGGTGACGATGAAAGACCAGGCCGTGAAGACCGGCATCGGGGCGTTCTTCTTTGTGGTCGCGCTGGTCTTCGTCTATCGCTCGTTCTACTCGATGCGGATTCCTGAAGAAAAATCGGTTGGAAAGTAATCGCTGAGTTTTAACAACCACCCTCCGGCCCGCGCCGGAGGGCGGTTTTGTTTTGTCCCAACGGGACATTCCGAAAATAGCCCGGCGTTTCAACGCCGGGAAAATCATGGCACAGTATAAGTCCCGTGGGGACGGTTGAATGGAGGTGAAATTGCCGTCATCGCCAATTATTGCATTTGAAAATTCGGCCGTCCCTACGGGACTTGATACCAATTTTAGTTTGATATT
>PMOA01000082.1 GCA_003161635.1 Limisphaerales bacterium | reverse complement strand
CATGAGATGCTCGCGATGTCTTTCGATGGTTTTGATGCCGATGCCCAGTTCCGCCGCGATTTGTTTGTTGGCTTTGCCTTCGGCAATCAGTTGGAACACTTCCATCTCGCGCGAAGTCAGGCGGCCTTTGCGCGGCTTCGACCGTCCGGCTCGATCCAACGACTTTCGCTCGCGTTCGGGAAGAAGCTTCGCAATGAACGGGCCGAAAAAGGTGTGCCCCTTGTTGACTTCCCGAATCCCCTCGGACAGAACGCGGGCGGAGGCTTGTTTGAGCAGAAATCCCACGGCACCGGACTCGGCTGCGTTTTTGACATACGCGTCATCACTGTGCGCGGAGAGAATGAGCACTTTGGTGGCGGGGAGAGCTTTGAGCACCTGGCGGGTGGCCTCCAAACCATTGAGCAGGGGCATCGCGATGTCCATCAATACCACGGCGGGACGAAGTTTTTTGGCCAGGACGACCGCCTGGCGGCCGTCTTCCGCTTCGCCGACCACTTGAAGATCGTTTTCCAACTCCAGCATCTTGCGAAACCCCTCGCGAACGATCATGTGGTCTTCGGCCAGCAGGACGGTGATTCGTTTCTTAGCCATTCAAGGTTTAGTTTTAGCCGGCTTCATCAGCGGGTTTTTCGCCCTCCGCGCGCGCGGGCGTTGTCGGGCGGAATCTGCGCAAAGACGGTGGTGCCTTTGCCGGGTGAGGATTCGACAACGAATTTGCCGCCGACCATCTCCAACCGTTCCCTCATCCCAAGCAGCCCGAGGCGTTTGCCGCCATTGGCGTGCAAAGTGCGTTCCACGTTAAAGGATTTGCCGTCGTCTTTTATTTTCATGCAAATCCAGTCCGGCAGTTTCTGGATGCTCACTTCCACCCGGCCGGCTTGCGCATGACGGGCCACATTGTTGAGCGCTTCCTGGGCGACGCGAAAGAGCACCGTTCGTTTGGCCGTGTCCAATCGTTCCACCGTCGCAAAGGCCGTCAAACTGGTGCGGACGCCCGTACGCTTGTTAAAGCTTTTCATGAACGAATGCAGGGCGGGAATCAGCCCCAGGTCGTCCAGCACCGTCGGGCGCAGTTCCCGGGCGAACCGATGCACGATGTCCACTGATTTTTCCACGAGTCTTTGGGTGCTGGAGATTTTTTTCTGGAGGCCCTTGGTGTTGAGCGTGGACTCGGTTTTCAAGGAAGCCAGCTGGATATTGATGCCCGTCAAGGTCTGAGCAATTTGATCATGCAGTTCGCGGCTGATCATCTTGCGTTCTTCCTCCTGGGCCGACAGAAGCTGGCGGGAGAGCAGCCGCAATTGTTCCTGCATGTGCCGCGATTGCTCCAGCAACCGGCTGTAGTGTTGCTCGCTCTTTCTGAGGGACTCCTCCACCGATTTGCGCTGGAGGATCTCCTGTTGCAATTGCCGGTTCGAGGCGGTCAGATCCACGCTGCGCTGGTAGAGCGACTGATTCAGTTGAACCAATTGGCCATTGGTCTCCTGGGCGCTGCGATGCGTTTTCTCGATTGGGGTGATGGCCTCGGCAAAAAAAGTCCCCGCCCGCCGGATCATCCGCTCCCGGGTGCCGGGGGAGTAGCCCGGCAACACCAGGGTAATCAGCGCCTGCTCGTGGAACCGGGCGAGATCCAACGTCTCCAGACCCAAGGCCATGGACCGGCGTCCCAATGCGTGCGCCGACTGCAAGCTCGCCCGTGGACCTTGCTTCAGGTGTTTGCGCAGCGTCGCGACATATCGTTGCGACAGTCCGTTTAGTTTGCGTCCCATGTTACGTCCTGATGGATGCCGAATTCACGAGCGAACCGTTTTATGCTCTTCACTGAATTATCCACCAGCCGTTGCGTGCTGACAATCTCTTTCTTGAGGCCGTGGGCGTTGACCGCGGCCCCCTTTTTCAACGTCAGCAGGCGAACATTGATGCCCAGCAACGTCTGGGCGACTTCATCATGCAGCTCGCGGCTGATCTTCTTTCGCTTGCCCTCCTGCGCCGACAGAATCTGGTGGGTCAGGCGCTGCAAATGCTTCTGCAGGCGACGTGATTCTTTCAAAATTTTCCGTGAGTGTTCTCCGCTTTTCTTGAGGGCTTGCTCCACGGTCTTGCGCTGGACGATGCCCCGTTTCAGGGACCGGTGGGAAGCCGCCAGGTCCACCGTGCGCCGGTCCAGCGTCTGGCTGAGTCTGCTCAAGCGGACGTTGGCCTGGAGCGCGGCGCGATGCGTTTCCTCGATCGGGGTGATGGCCTCGTCAAAAAAAATCTCCGCCTGCTTGATGAAACCATCCGTGCTGCGGGAGCCTTCCAGTGCGGCGAGTGCTCCGTCGTGAATCCGGGCCACGTCCAACGTTTCCAGATCGAGGGCCGCGGCCTGGCATCCCAAATCATGCGCCGGCTGCAAGCTCGCCCGCGGGCCTTGCAGCAGATGCTTTCGCAAGGCCTTTACATATCGCCGCGACAACGCGGTTAACTTATGTTTCATGTTGTATGTTGTATGCCGGATTCAGGCGCGATTCTCCGGGATGCATGTTCCCTCGACGGCGCGCCGCGAATCCAATGCAACTATCAGACAATTCCTTCAACTTGTATATGGGGTGAACACCCTAGGCGATTTTCCCCGTTTAATGGTAGGGACGTGCTGCTGCGCGTCCGTGTCTTGATTCAAAACAGCCTTCGGAAACGAAGGCTGTTTTTTGTTTTCAAAGCCGGGGATGAAACCTCAGGCCACGCGAACCATGCTGGAATTGCAACCACGGATGGATACGATTTTGATTTCGGCTTCGGTCAGGCCATAGAGGCGATAGACAATTTCATCAATGAGTTGATCCGTGAAAGCAATTTGCGTTTCAAGTGGGACGAGTTCGTCTTTGGCTTTCTGAAAACGGGCGCGGATTTTTTCTTCGTCGGAATCTTTGAGGCGGAGTTTGTTGGCGCGAAAATGGGCGAAGATTTCGGCGGCTTCCAATTTCCAAAACTTGTCGAGCTTGGTTTTGGGCTTCAAGGCGTGCGCGTCAATGTCGTGAAAATCTTTGAGGTCGGCGAGGAATTGTTTGACGGTCGTCCGTTTCTCCCGGTTGAGGCCCGTCACCCCCATAGGAAAAGCTCGGCCCATCGCGTAACGTCACTCCAGAAAGTGATGGCAAACAAGTTGCCATCGAAATTGAAAGAAAACCTATGCACGTCCTGTTCTCGCCGGTTCTTGCCAATATCTACATGTTGGCGGAGGCTCGGTCGGCCTCCTTCTCGTCATCATCGTTGTGGTTCTATTGCTTCGCCGCTAGGTTCGAGTGGCTCGAAAAGATGAATCCGTTCAACCATCACTGATGAATTTTTCAGTGGCGCCCGCCGCCGTGCCAGCCTCCACCATGCCCGCCGCCGTGCCAGCCTCCGCCCCAGCCTCCGCCCCAGCCAAAGGAAAATGACACCGGTGGATACCAAGCATAAGCCGGGTAGTAATAAGGTTGGTAATCAGGTTGGTAATAATAAGTCGTATCCGGCACGGTTTGAACATACGTCACCGTCGGCGCAACCGTGGCCGTCGAAACTGGTCCATTATAGGCAGTCGAAGCCACCGGCTGCGGCGCGGACGTTGTCGGTGTGGTTACGGCCACCGCCGGTCTGGGCTGGTTCAACATCGTCGTGATGACGGCGTCAGAAATGCCTTGTTGCCGCAGATAAATGATCTGGTCCGCGTTCAAACCAAAGATGTTCCCGGAATTTTTGATGTAAGCGATGATCGTGTCATCGCTGACTTTCGCCTGCGCGAGCTGCATGATTTGCGACACGCCGGAAGACAACTGCGGCACAGGCGCGTTGACCGCTGCCGGTTGCGCAGTGGTGGTAGCAGTCGAATTCTGTGCCAGGGTCTTTGACGCCGACAAAGCCAGACCTGCGACGGCCAAGACCGCCAGCATTTTTTGCCAATGATTTGTTTTCATAAAATGACCTGTATATTCCAACACCGCACACTCGCACGAGTTGCTTTAACTGTCAACTGCCGCGGGGCACTGTTGAAAAGCCGTGAGTCGGCGGATTTGAGCTTGCCGTCGTCACGCTGTTTATATCAATCTTGAGTGCGTGGTTCTATCCAAAAGTGGTAACCTGACGGTTATGAAAAATACATTAATTGATAGATCAAAAACGGCGCTGGTAGTCATAGATCTCCAGAAAGGCATAGTCGGACGGCAAACCGCTCCCTATGCGTCGGACATCGTAGTAAAAAACACGGCGGCTCTTGCCGAAGTGTTCAGGAAAAATGGCATGCCGGTTTTTTTAGTGAGGGTTGCTCCATCTCCGGACGGAAAAGATGCACTGCGCCCCATCGCTGACGCGCCAATGCAGGCTCAAACCCCTCCACCGGACTGGGCGGACGTTGTTCCGGAAGTGGGACCGAAACCGGGCGATTTCGTGATAACCAAACACCAGTGGGGCGCTTTCTACGGGACGGAACTTGATTTGGAATTCAGGAGGCGCGGCATAGCAACAATTGTCATGTGCGGCATAGCGACGAATATCGGCGTAGAGAGCACTGCACGGTTCGCTTATGAATACGGGTATAATCAGATTTTTGCGGAAGATGCCATGTCTGCCATGTCGCTAGAAGAGCATATGTTCACAATTACCAAGATATTTCCCCGCATTGGCTTGGTGAGAAAAACCAAAGAAATATTAACCGATCTATTGCACGATTGATTTTCACCAATTCGGGCAGACAATATGAGCCGAAAATTCTTTCGGTCCCTAACCCTCGGCATTGAGTCCCCGCCGTCTTCCCGCGCGACACGCGCCCGACGGCCCGGTTCATTGAAGATAACAGCGTCGTGTTGCCGCCGGCTGCGGCGTTGTCACGCGGCTTGCGGTCCCGACCCTCGCGCTCGGTCGGAGCACTGAAAGGCCAGTGCGGCACGCATCGCGCCAGCCATCCTTGTCGCGCCGGAGCGAAGCGAAGGCGGACGCTGCTGCCGTTCAAAAAATTGGCGTGGCAGCAAACCCCAGCCCCTACCCATGGGCAGCCAGCGGGAAGAGGCAGGGCTGCGTTGCTGCGCAGCCCAAATTATTTCAGGGCGGGCGCGGCTTGTCGCATCGAAGCCGAGCGGAGACGGACAGCACCGCCCTACCGTGAACCAGCGTATTTGATTACAATTTAATTGAATGAGGCGTATAAATGTTCTTCATAAGAACCAAACGCCATCCAAGCGAGACAAACAAAATTCCGAATCCTTGATGAAAACTCACATTAAAAATCTATTCACTCGCCTCGGCGGAGTCTCGTGCGTAGCCTGGGTCCTGCCCGCGCTGATAGCCGGTCTCGGCTTGATACCGGCTGGTCGGGTGACCGCGCAGACCTTCACGACCTTGCATAGTTTCACGTTACCCAACAATAATACCAATAGCGACGGAGCGATCCCGTTGGCCGGATTGATTGTATCGGACTACACTTTTATGGGACGGCGAATGATGGCGGCAGTTCGGGTGCTGGCACAGGGTCTGCTGGCACGGGGTCAAAGTGAACACCGATGGCACGGGTTTTACAAATTTGCGCAGGTTACAAAGCGGTAGCTACTGCAACCAAAAACCATCGAACGGCGGCGCGGCTTGTCGCATCGAAGCCGAGCGGAGACGGACAGCACCGCCCTACCGTGAACCAGCGTATTTGATTGCAATCTAATTGAATGAGGCATTTGATTGCAATTTAATTGAATGAGGCGTATGAATGTGGCGTATAAATGTTCTTTAAGAACCAAACGCCATCCAAGCGAGACAAACAAAATTCCGAATCCTTGATGAAAACTCACATTAAAAATCTATTCACTCGCCTCGGCGGAGCCTCGTGCGCAGCCTGGGTCCTGCCCGCGCTGATCGCCGGTCTGGGCTTGATACCGGCGGGCCGGGTGGCAGGGTGAACCACGCCACCAAAGAAACAAAACGGAGAATCGCCTTGTGATTAAATCCATCCATCGCCATAGCCTGAAAACACAAACAGAAGGAGCCGCTATGAATCCAGCCACACCGAAAACCGAACTGCCACCATCAACCCAACTCCCCAAAGCAGTTTTCGGAGGTTCTCTTATGTCTAAGTTGACAACGGCGGGAGTTCGTGCTGCTCGCGTTCGGACAATGCCGCTGGTGGCGGCGTTGGCGGCGGCTCTGGCACTTGTTTCCAGCATGAATGGAGCGACGCTCGTCGCCGAATACCGGTACAACGGCAACCTCGCTTCCAGCGCAGGCGGCGCGCCGGCTTTGGTTTCGGTGGACCCGCTTGGCCTGAATGCCTTCGTGACGGACGTGGTCAACGGACAAACCCAGCAGGTCTTCAACTGGGTGGGAAACGCCGTGCCGGTGACGCAGCAAGCGGGTTTCACCCTCGACACTACCGGCCTGGTGGTCACCAACAGTTATTCGGTGGAGATGATTTTCGAACTGACGCAAAGAGAAGGACAATGGCGGCGACTCATTGATGTGGAAGACCGGCAGTCCGATGACGGGTTCTATGTGAATCCCGGCAATCAGCTGGCGGTCTATCCGATTATCTCCAGCCTCACTCCTTTTACCAACAACGTTTACGAGCACGTGGTGTTGACCGTCGATGGAGGGACGATCAGTGCGTATTTGAACGGACTGCAGCAGTTTTCCGGGACCAGCACGCTCATGGACATTCAGTTCAGCCGCCAGATGGGTTTCTTCATTGATAACGTGGTCGCGGGCGGACAAGGCGAGTTCTCGAATGGCAGCATCGCGTTGCTGCGACTCTATGCCGACGTGCTCGTAACGCCGTCGCTGTCTATTATCCGCACCTCCACGAATTCAGTAGTGATCTCCTGGCCCTCGCCGTCCACCGGGTTCACTTTGCAATCCACCACGAACCTGGTTTCACCGATTGTCTGGAGCGCCGTTTTTCCGGCGCCGGTCGTCGTCAACGGGCAGAACGCAGTGACCAATCCTGTCTCCGGCACACAGGAGTTTTACCGGTTAAGCCAGTAATTGCCTAAATGGATCAGTCCCGCTATTGACACAATTCTTCCGCGCCGTGCGGCTCTGTTTCCTTGTCGGGCAACCGTAGGATTTTTCATGGATTTGCTCCTGGTCGGCGTTTGTCTGGCGGTGATTGTCGGGTTGTATTTTCACAACAACCCGATGGGACACAACCGGCGGTTCCTGCTCCGCCGTTTCTTGACCGGAACCTTTGATTTTGCTTTATTGCATCCGGCTTTGAGCCGGTCAAATCCGTTTCAGGAGCCTGATCGTGCCGACAATTTTGACTCAATCCAAATATCCTCCGGGTTTCCGCGCGCGGCGCGGATTGAACTGGTTCATCCTCGGCCTCATGTATGCGTCGTTTTACATGTGCCGCTACAATTTCCGGTTCGCCACGCCGGGCATGGTCGAGGAATTTCATTTCAACACATTCCAAATCACCGGCATCTTGAGCGCGTGGTCGGTCGCCTACGGCTTCGGCCAGTTGCTCAATGGCCTGCTGACCGACCGCATCGGCGGACGCGCGGCCATGCTCATCGGCGCGGCGGGGACGATTTCGCTCAATCTGATTTACGGCTTCGCCTCGTTCACGGGGACGTTTTCGACCTTCGCGCTGATCTGGCTGGTGAACGGTTATTTTCAGTCGTTCGGCGCGCCGGGCATGATCAAGATCAACGCCGCGTGGTTCAACCGCACCGAACGCGGGACGTTCGCGGGCATCTTCGGGTTCATGATTCAATCCGGCCAGTTCGCCATCAACAACCTCGCGCCGTTCCTCCTCGCCGGGTTCGCCATCGGCGCATGGACGATTGGCCAGGGCGAATGGCGCTGGCTGTTCCGCATCCCGCCGCTGATCACCGCGTTCATGGCCGTGCTGGTGGCGCTGATTCCCAGGGAAACGCCGGAAGCCGCCGGTTATCCCGGCCTGATCCATGACGAATTGAGCGCGGGCGAGACCGGGGTGCGGGTGAGCATCCGGGAATCTTTCGTCACCATCTTTACGCATCCGCTCGTGTGGTTTTACGCGGTGGCGTATGCCTGCACCGGCGCGGTGCGCAACAGTTCCGACCAGCTTGCCGTGCTTTATTTCGTGGAACAACTCAAGCTCGACGTCGCCAAAAGCGCCGCCGCGCACTGGACGATGAATCTCATGCCGCTCGTCGCGATCTTCGGCTCGCTGGCTTCCGGAATCGTTTCGGACAAATTCTTCAAGGGACACCGTTCGCCCGTGGCGATGGGACTTTATTTCGGGCAATCGGTTGTCATCATCATCGCGGCGGTGATTATTTATTCGGGCTTTGTCGGGCCGACGCCGGCGGGGGTTTTCCTCGGCTGCTTTTTCCTGGTGATGATTTCGCTCACGGTCAATTCCACGCACTCGCTCGTCGGCGCGGCGGCGCCGATGGACATCGGCGGGCGCCGGATGTCGGGCTTCGCCTCCGGCGTGATTGATTCATTCCAGTATTTTGGCGCGGCCATCGCGCTGCCGGTCACGGGCTGGCTGATTGACCGATACGGCTGGGGTGTCTGGTATCCGACGATGGCCGGCTTCGGGCTGGTGGGCGGGTGCGCGATGTTGCTGGTCATGTCCAAGCAACGGCGGCTGGCGGCTTTGCCAGTTGCCCCGGCTCAAAACAGGGATTGACCCCCGGCGCGGCAATTTCCGCCTTGGTTTGTCACACGAAATTCTTTGACCGGCGCGCGCGGCTCTGTTTTCATCGCACGAATTTGGAATGGCCGCCCAATGAATTTCATCACGTTTATTCTCAATTATCCGAATGCGTTGGCCGGCATTTGTCTGGTGGTGATCATCGGGCTGTATTTCCGCAACAATCCGATGAAGCACGGCGACTGGTTCATGCTGCGCCGCTTCATCAACTGGTTCCCGCTCGGCATGACTTACGCCTTCCTTTACATGGGACGCTACAATCTCAACGTCTCGAAAAACGCGCTCGGCAGCCTGATGTCGAAGGAGGACCTCGGCCTGATCTTCGCCGCCGGCACGGTCACTTACGCGGTGTCGTTCCTCGTCAACGGCCCGCTCGTGGACAAAATCGGCGGCAAACGCGGCATCATCATCGCCGCGCTTGGCGCGTCGGCGGCCAACGTCCTGCTCGGCGTGCTGACCTGGCTGCTAGTGATGGGCAAATTGAAGGTCAACATGATCGTCGCCTTCTCGTTTCTTTACTCGGTCAACATGTATTTCCAGAGCTACGGCGCGGTGTCCATCATCAAGGTGAAGGCCTACTGGTTCCACGTGCGCGAACGCGGTGTGTTTGGCGCGATTTTCGGCGCGCTCATTTCCATCGGCACCTATTTCGCGTTCGACTGGGGTCAGGCCATCGTGGACATGACGAAGGCCAACGCCACCGGCGGCTGGCTGCACAATCTGCTGAAGGCGATTTTTGCGTCGGAAACAAAACCGGTGGACGCGACGTGGGCGGTGTTTTTCATTCCGGCGGCGATTTTGATTGTGTGGGTGCTGATTGATCTGTGGCTGATCAAGGACACGCCGGAGGAGGCGGATTTCCCACACTTCGACACGCATGACGCGTCGTCCGGCCTGATGCACATCAAACTGACGACGCTCGACCTGCTGAAAAAGGTTTTTGCCAGCCCGCTCATGCTGCTCATCGCGGCCATCGGACTGACTTCGGGCGTGTTTCGCAACGGCATCACGCAATGGTATTTCGTTTTTGCCGCCGAGGTGAAACAGCCAGGCGCGGAATTTATCGGGCAGAATTGGGGTTTGCTGCTGATGATTTTTGGCATCGTCGGCAGTTTTGCCGGCGGCATGGCTTCCGACTGGTGGTTCCAGTCGCGTCGCGGCCCGCCCGCGGCCTTCTGGTGCGGGATTGTTTTTTTGATGACGATTGTCATGGGGGCGACCCTGTCCTCATCGCCGCTGATTTTTGGCTATGTGTCGCTGATCATTTTCATGGCGTCGGTGGGCATTACGTCGTTGATGGCCGGCACGGCGGCGACGGATTTCGGCGGGCGCAAGGCGACGGCGACGTGTTCGGGCATCGTGGACGGCTGCACGTATGTGGGCAGCGGCATCCAATCGTTCAGCCTCGGCTATCTGACGACGTGGAACTGGCATTACTGGCCGTTTTTCCTGATGCCGTTTGCGTTGATCGGATTGTTTCTTGCCTGGAAAATCTGGCATGAATTGCCCGCCGCCACGCGCAAATACATCGCCGAAGTCGAACTGAAATCCGCGCAAAAACAGGGCTTGACCGCGCCGGGAATTCCATTAGATTGAATACGCAATGTTGAAAAACGTTTCACAAGCGGTTAAACTGGCTGTCGTCGTTGTAGTTAGCGACGCCGTTGGCGCTTGTTGAATTGAAATAAACTTTAACAAGAACCCACGGCTGCAAAGCGGTCGTGGGTTTTTTGTTTGAACCTGCGACTGCGGCCACAACTGAAAGCGCATATGAACAAGACAACTGAAATAGCTGCAACCAGAAAAAAACCCGCCGCCGCCACGCGCGCCGAGGTCGGCCCGACCATGCCCGGACGCGACATCCTCGTCGAGGCCCTCGAACGCGAAGGCGTGGAGGTCATTTTTGCCTATCCCGGCGGCGCGAGCATGGAAATCCACCAGTCGCTCACGAAATCCAAGATCCGCACCATCCTGCCGCGCCATGAACAGGGCGGCAGTTTTGCGGCGGAAGGCTATGCCCGCGCGACCGGCAAGGCCGGCGTGTGCATGAGCACCAGCGGCCCCGGCGCGACGAACCTTGTCACCGCCATTGCCGACGCCTACCTGGATTCCTGCCCGCTCATCGCCATCACCGGCCAGGTCAACNNGAGGCGTTTTACATCGCGCAATCCGGACGCCCCGGCCCGGTGGTGATTGACGTGCCGAAAAACATCCAGCAGGCCAGGACCCAGCCCGTGTGGCCGACGCTCGAACAGATCAAGAAAGGCCTGCGCGGCTACAACCAACCCGACTTGTGCGCCGATGATCTCGCGTTGAACGAAATCATGGGCCTCATCGAGAAGGCCGAACGC
>PMOA01000150.1 GCA_003161635.1 Limisphaerales bacterium | reverse complement strand
TTGTCTCTGGGAATTGGTATTATACGAATCCCCAATTCCAAAAATCCGAAGCCCGAAGCCAGAATGGGGACTCGCATAGCTCGTCCCTCCGGTAAAATCACTGATCGCGCACTTCGCTGCCGACTTCTGCTTCGCCGGTGACAAGATCGGCAACGATGTTATTCTCACGCTGCGGGCCGGTGATTTTGACTTCGCCGACTTTCATGCCGTCGCGATATAGAAAAAGGCTTTGGTCCGGTTTGGGCATCTGGCCGACGGGAAAACTCAGCACGACAAAACGTCCGGAGGCATTGTATGAAACGACTCTGGCGGTGAGCGAATTATCGGGCGTGACAATGGGCTGCGGAGCAATGGCGGCGGGCGTAGCGGGTCTGGCGGTGCGCGCGGGCCGGTGATGCAGGCAACCGGCCGCCAACATTCCGGCGATTACGAGCGTCAACGGCATGAGTGATTTCATGGCGACAGTTAAGCGCGCGGCGACGCGCAGGTCAATTCACGATTCAATGCTTTCTGTAGAGTGGGCGCAACCGGGCACACGCACCAAAGAGAAACATCTCCCCCCATGAACCTCGTAGCCGCGGACGTCAGTCCGCGCATTTTGAGTCCAATGAAAGTCAGCGCCGACTCACGTCGGCGGCTACGGTTCAGGGGTTTAATGCGCGAAGTTTTGTTTTGGGGAAATCTCTCCCGCGACCTAGGGCACGCTTTCCGTGATAACCGTATCGCTGTGCTCGTAGGGTGGCGCGCAGCAGCACAGCAATCGCAGCATTTCGTTGCCAATATTCCAAAGCTTATGTTTGCGGCCGGGCGGAATGGCAACGGCGTCGCCGGTTTTAACGTCGCGCGTTTCGCCTTCGATGCGGATCCGTCCCGCGCCGTGTGTGATGTAATAAATTTCCTCGGTCTTAATGTGATAATGTTCCTGTGTGCTCGCGCCAGCCGGCAGACGCGCTTCCGCCAGACTTTGGTTGCGAATGACGGAATTGCGATGCGCCAGCAATTCGCGGATTTCCGAACCGTCCTTCGTGTTGAAGGACGGAACATCGCCAAGATTTTTTATGTCCATAATCCTAAATTCCGCCGTTGATTTAGCCGCAATAGAACGCAGAGATTGCAGAGAGAAGAACTTGTGCTGCCCCATTGTCAAGATTGACGTTCACATGCCAGGTAAAGCGGGCGCATCCCCGTTTTTGTACAGTCGCGGATCGACAATTCGAAGGTAGCCGCGGCTTTCAAGCCGCGGTTGCAGCGCAAACACGGCATTCGCCGCGGAGCGACGATTGAAATTTTCGCCGGCAAAAGGATTCAAGCGTCGCTCCGCGACTTTACCGTGTAAAAAACGTTTCCTGAGGGCTGAAGCCCACGGCTAGCGTCATGGCCTCGCTCTGCGA
Organism: Limisphaerales bacterium; assembly: GCA_003161635.1. Classification (GTDB taxonomy): domain Bacteria; phylum Verrucomicrobiota; class Verrucomicrobiia; order Limisphaerales; family UBA11358; genus UBA11358. The sequence continues at coordinate 29,239 of PMOA01000150.1, read as the reverse complement.
GGTCCAGACAACCTCTCAAAAAGCGAGATGCGCCCAATTAAGTCAAAAACCCTCCGGCATTCCAAAAATTTTCGCCCAATTTGAATGCCCCAGCACCACTCCGACGACAATCAAAATCATCGCCGCCCAAAACGTGGGCGTGAATGGTTCATGCAAAAAGAAATATGCCCAGATCATCGTGCTCAAAGGAATGAGATTGTTGAACAGCACGACCTGGCTCGTGCGCCAATAGCGGAGCGCGTTGTTCCAGAGTGCATAGGGAATCACGCCGCCAAACAGGACGCAGAATGCCAGCACCCCGAGACACCCGGCGTTGATGGGGATGCCGCGCACAGCGATCTCAGCCAGCCCGAACGGCATCAGTCCAATCCCCGACATCCACATCGTGTGCGCCGCGACTTCCGCCCCGCTCAAGCTGGCGCTTAAAATGCGCATTTGATGGCTGAAATTCGCCCACAAGATGCTCGCGGCCAGCCCCAAAAATTCTCCGACCAGGTCCAATTTTGCCGTTTGCAACGCCGGCCAGAACAGGACCAGCACGCCGGCCAGCGCGAGCAACGCCGCTCCGTAACGCCGTGCGCTCGCCCACGTCCGTTGCGGCCGTTCCTCCCACAACAGAGTCCACACCGGCGACGCGCCAATATACAGCGCCACGTGCGAAGCCGCAGTCAAGCGCAAGGCCCAGTTGAAGACGACAATATACACCGCGAGACTCAAACCGCCGCGCAACCACAATTGCCGGCGCAATCCGGATGTCAACGGGCGGTATTCACCGAGCCACGAAGTGAAGCGCAGCACCGCCAGCAACAGCAACCCGGCCAGGAGAAAGCGAATGCCGCCGGTCCAGATGGGCGGCCACGAGGCGACCAGCCACTTGGTTCCGGCGTTGTTGCCGCCCCATAGAAAAACCACGAACAGCAGGCTTCCGGCAATGGCGACATTATGTTTTGGTTGCGGCACGCGGCGAGTAAGCCAATGCGCGCGACGGTTGCCAATGAAATTTGTGAAGGTGGGGGGATCGAATCTTTTTCAAGTGCAGCAACAAAGTCAAGCCAGATGCGTCGTGGGCGAACTGAGCGTCATTGAAATAGTTTTTCTCCTTTCCCTGTCCGATTTGGACTGCGGCGGTTACTATTCTATGAGTGAACAGTCTAACCGACCAACAGCTTTTACACGACTATACTGGGCACCGGTCGGAGACGGCGTTTGCCGAACTGGTGCGCCGGCACGTTGACTTCGTTTATTCCGCCGCTTTGCGGATGGTTCGTGATGCACACCTGGCCGAGGACGTGACGCAAGGGGTGTTTGTCGCGTTGGCGCAGAATGCCCGGCAACTCACGGAGCGACCATTGTTGTCCGGTTGGCTGCACCGCACGGCGCAAAACCTCGCCGCCAACGCCGTCCGCTCGGACGTACGCCGTCGCGTCCGCGAACAGGAGGCCGCCACCATGAATGAATTGTTATCCTCCGCCCCCGATGCTTCGTGGGAACATATCGCTCCGCAACTCGATGCCGCGTTGGGCGAGTTGAGCGAGTCAGACCGCGACGCGCTGCTGCTTCGTTACTTCGAGTGCAAATCCGCCAAGGAGATGGCGCAAATCCTCGGCCTCAGCGACGAAGCCGCCCAAAAGCGCGTCAATCGCGCCATGGAACGGCTGCGCGACTATTTCTCTAAACGCAACGTGACCATTGGCGCGAGCGGACTGGCCGTCGTCATTTCCGCCAACGCAGTGCAAGCCGCGCCGGTTGGATTGGCGGCCACCATTTCCGCCGCTGCCGTTCTCGCCGGAACCGTCGCCCACACTTCAACTGTAATTGCCGCCACCAAAACCATCGCTATGACCACACTCCAAAAAACTCTCATCACCGCCACGCTCGCCGTGGTTGCCGGCGCGGGAATCTACGAAGCGCACCAAAACTCCCAACTGCGCGAACAAAACCAGACCCTCCAGCAACAACAAGCGCCGTTGGCCGAGCATCTGGCACAACTCCAAGCCGAAAACAAGCGGCTTTCAGGTCTTGTTGCTCAAGCAAAAGATCAGGAATCGCTCTCACAGGCGCAATTCAATGAACTCTTGAAACTTCGCGGTCAAACCGGACAGACACGAACAGCTTTGCATGAGTTGGCGAAATTGCAAAAGAGTGTCGCCCAGCAAAGCGGGACAATACCGGCCATTCTTACCAATGCCATGGCACAAGGAATGTCCATGGCTGAAAAATTCAAAAAAAAGGCGGCCCTCGCCAAACTCGACCGCATGAAGGAAAAATTCCATCTGACAGATGACCAGGCGCAGGCCATCAGCGACATCATGGTCAAAAACATTGAGAACAGTTCTCAACAGATATTAAATGCCATGCAGGGTAAACAACAAATGCCACCACAGGATCAAGCGACTTCAAGCGCCTTACAGAATGAAGAAGCTGCAATCAAGGCGCTGCTCACGCCCGACCAACTGGCAATCTATCCCGACTTCAAACAGGCTGAAACCATTGCATCTGCCAAAAACAGTACTCAGGCGGATTTGACGATGATAACGGGTGAAATGGATCTTTCACAAGAACAGCAGGACAAAGTCCATTCCGCACTTTATCAACTGAATTTAAACCAAGCATCAGTCCCTCAAAACCAGGAGGCTATCGCCCAAGCTCGCGCCAGTGGCAATTATACGGATTTTGTTAGTTTACAAATTGAAACGCAGAAGCAAACCTTGGAAAACAAATTGAAAGCCCTTGATAGTATCCTCACACCGGAGCAGTTAAAGACCTACGAACAAAAACAGATGGACATGATTGATATGCAAGCCAGCGCAATGAAGATGTTTCTTTCCCAATCAACCAATGGAGTCGCACAATAGTCAGGTCAATCTATAGTTTTGCCCAATTAGAGGGCAGCAAGTTTCAGCGGTGAAAAATTATGATCTAGCGGACGTGCTTCGTCAGCCGGATACGAAACAAGCACGTCATCTCCTACGTTACGGAGAGGGAGAATCGTTCGCCGTCCCCTTGAAAATTCGCGCGACTGGATTTGCCGGACACTTCATCCGCAAAACCAAACCCGGCCAGCAGCCATTTGACCCGGTGTGAAATTTGTTTGACCGGCGCAACGCACGGCCTAACTTGATAGCATGGTTCATGCACCCGGTTTTCTTAATCTGGTCAACGACGCGAAAAAGCGCGTCAACGAGATCAATGTCGCCGAGGCGCGCGCGCGTCTGGCTGCCAATTCCAAGGGCGTTCTGCTGGACGTGCGGGAAGATAACGAATGGCAGGCCGGCCACGCCGCCGAAGCCGTGCATCTGGGCAAGGGAATTCTGGAACGCGATTTGGAGAAGCTGTTTCCCGACCCGAAGACGGAAATTATCATGTATTGTGGCGGCGGATTCCGGTCGGCGCTGACGGCGGACGCGGCGCAAAAAATGGGCTATCGCAACGTCCACTCGCTCATCGGTGGTTACAAGGGGATGATGGCGGCGGGCTGGCCGATGAAAAGCGGCGCACAATGACAGGCTGGCCGACAATGAAAACTCGAGAATGGAAGATTGAAGATGGTGGATGTCAGAAGCAAAGCGTCTTGGAGTGCGGCGACAAGCGGAGCGCGACGCCGCTTTCGGATGTGCCCGGTACCGTGGAAAAGCTCCGTCGCCGCTTCGCTCTGCCGGAGCAGTCCAAAATCTTCACCGTCCTCGCGCTGCTGCTCTTAACCCTCAACTTTCAACTCTCAACCGCTCACGCGCAAAGTTACTCCATTGACTGGTTCAAAGTCGCCGGTGGCGGCGACACGAGCACGGGCGGAACGTATCAAGTCAGCGGCACCATCGGACAGCACGATGCCGGCGGGCCGATGACCGGCGGAAATTATTCACTTACCGGCGGATTTTGGAGCATCATCACCGTCGTGCAAACGCCCGGCGTGCCGCGGCTCACGATTACCTTCAACTCTCAACCCTCAACCTTGACCATCTCATGGCCGTCTTCGGCAACGAATTATTTTTTGCAGCAGAACTCCGACTTGAACACGGCGAATTGGATAAACACCGGGTTGTTGATAACGACCAACGGCACGACCGAAAGCGTTACCATCAGTCCGTCAACGGGGAATTTGTTTTTCCGGCTTAAACAGTGACGACGGGCGAAATCCCGCGTGGGGAACAAACGCGGTTGAGCGCGTTAACGACCGGGACGGCTTTCTCGCGCGGACATTCGCCCATCAGGCAAATCTGAATCCAGTTTTTCCGGCGCAGATATTCGCTGTTGCAGCTCAGGAGATAACCGGCTTCCTGCATCGCCTCGCCGATTTTCAGCGAATTCATTTCCGGTGGCAATGCGATGGTAATGACCGCCGGTGAAGTTTGGGCGCCGTTGCCAATCAAATCAAAACCCATTTCAGCCAGGCGGAGACGCAGCCCGGCCGACAGGCCGGCAGTCTCGGCAAATCGTTTTTCCAAATTTGGTCGGCGGACGGCGGCGTGCAGCGCATGCAGCAAATTGGATGAGAAGGTGAACGGGATTCCCTGTTGCTGCGCGCAAAAACCGAGGTCGAGATAACGCGGCAATTTGTCCGGCTCGGGCGTGACTTCGTGATGGTAAAAAACCATGGCCAGTCCCGGATACGCGCGCAGTCCTTTGCCACTGGAACACGACGCGAAGAACACGCCGGTCAAATCTACCGGCATCGTGCCGATGGTGCTGACGCAATCAAGACACAATTTCACGCCGCGCCCCGCGCACATGGCTTTGAGCGCGTCGATGTCGGCCAAAATGCCCGTGGAGGTTTCGCAATGCACGCACCAGAGCCAGGCGGGCGGTTCGCCTGGAGCGCCGGTCTCCGAACCGGCATGAAGTTTTTTAGAAGCCGAAACATGCCGAATCGGAGTTCGGCGCTCCGGTCCATCTAATTTTTTCCTGACCGCAACCAAATCCAGCGGTTTACCCCACGGAAATTCCACCACTTCAAATTTCAAATTGAACCGCCGGGCCTGATCCACCAGCCGGCTGCCAAATTCGCCGTTGCTTAAAACCAGACCGGGCTGGTCGAGCAGCGACAATTGTCCGGCGACCACGTCGTTGGCCAAAGTGCCCGAACCCATGAACAGTTCAACATTTCCGGCGCGGACGAGTTCGCAGAGAATTTGTTTCGTGGCTTGAAAATCCTTTTTGAAACCTTCGCCGCGATGTGATTCCGGCGCCTGCTCGAATGCGCGCCGCACTTCGCGCCGCACCGTCACCGGGCCGGGCAGAAAGTTCACCGCGCTGGGATGAAACGAACGCGCGGGCGACGAGCGCAGAAATTCGCGCGCCGTGACCTCGAACGTTTCCAGCGTCACATACATCGGCTGAAACTGCGCGTCGCCGCTGCCGACGAGCGGGCCGAAGGGCACGAAGCCGAGGTGCTGATACAATCTTTGCTGCCGGGTGGTGCCGGAAATGATGGCGAGATCGTAGCCCTTTTCTACGCCATGCTGCCACAGCAACGCGAGAATGCCTTGCAACACCTGCCCGCCGCGCGCGCCGCGGAATTTTTTCTCGATGGCGAGCAGCCGGATTTCACAGATGGTCCGCCCCCGCGGCAAATGCGAATCGAGGTCCGGCAATTTTTGATCGAGCGAGAACGGCCGGTTGCCGCGCACGGCGAGCATCCCGACGAGTTTCTGGTTGCTGAGACAAATCAAATAGGTGTTCTCGGCGTGGAATTTGTCCACGAGCCGCTGGCTGGGCGACGCCTGATGTTGCGGGATTTCCTCGACGAAGGTCTTGTAAATGAGCCGGTGAATCTGCTCGAATTCCCAGTCTTCCGTCGCAACCTTGAATACCAGCGGTTCTTGCGGGTTCATAATTTTGGTGATTCTGGTTTTGGCACAACACCGTGTCGCGCCGACAGCGCGGCAATTTCTTCGCCGATATTTCTCCAGTGTGCAAACAAAATCATCGCCGACAAAACGGCCGCCAGCGTTGCCGTCAAACCATCACGATTGAACCACAGGCTGGCCAGCGGCAGACAGGTGAACGCAAACATTGCGGGGAAAACAGTTTTCCGCATCACGACAAAACCGGCGAGAAACAGCACGGCGAATGTCAGTGCAATCCGATAATCAAACACCAGCAACGCGCCGAGTGACGCGGCCACGCCTTTGCCGCCGCGAAAGCGCAATTGCGCCGGCCAAAGGTGTCCGGCGACAACGGCCAGCATGGCCACCGCGGCAAGGTGATGGTTATTCGTCCACTCCCACGCGCCCCAAACTGCCAGCGCGCCTTTGCCAAAATCACCAAACACAGTCAGCACAAAACCGGGTTTGCCCAATACGCGACCGGCGTTGCGCGCGCCGGTGCTGCCGCTTCCGATTTCACGGATGTCTTTGCCCGTGCGCGCGCGGACGAGGTAATAGCCGGTGGCGAAACAACCGAGGAGATAAGCACCGAGCACGGAGCCGGTCGCTTGAAACCAGTTTGCAGACTGCAAATGTTCGGTCCACGTCATGCGGCAGTCACTTTCTGATGATTCTCCCCGAGTTTAACCCAAACGGGGTCGCGGTGCGAATCAAATATTTTGTCCGATCTTTGATTTTTTCGATGCGCCGTAAATGCCCAAAAGCTTGACTACAGCATGGAAAACCGGCTGTTGCCCGAACGCAAAAGCCCGGCATTACGCGTGGCGCATCCGCGCACTGCCCCGACCGCCATGAGATTGGGGCGCGGCGTTTACGCCGCTTCATCGTCCTTCACCTGTCGAATCGGCGTTCGTCAAGGGTATTCGTGCGTTGAAGCGGCCTGAAGGCCGCGCTCCGGGGGCAGTGTCAACTCGATTACGCGCCGCTGCGTCGCTTTGTCTCGACAACCAATGAAAATTGCGGCAAATTTTTCCGGCCAGGGCCCATGGAATGTGGACTTACGAACCCCGCCAGGGCCGGAAGGCAGCAACGGTAGTTTGCTCCGTATCTGCCGTGGTCACCCTGGCATCTTTCAAATGATGAAGGCCGAATGAAGAATGCAGAAACAAAACCAGTTCGCCGGGTGCAAAACGTCCTCGCTTCTTCATTCTTCATTCTTCATTCTTCATTTGCTCTCGTATGGCCTATCAAGTAATCGCCAGAAAATACCGTCCGCAACGGTTTGCCGATGTCGTCGGCCAGGAACACGTCACGCAGACGCTCGCCAACGCCATCGAGCAAAAGCGCATCGCGCACGCCTACCTGTTTTGTGGCCCTCGGGGCACGGGCAAGACGACCATCGCCCGCATCTTCGCCAAATGTCTGAATGGCACCGGCGGTCCGAAAGTCAATTTCGACGACCAGGATTCGCGCTGCATTGAAATTGCCGAAGGCCGCTCGCTCGATGTTCTGGAAATTGACGGCGCGAGCAACAACGGCGTCGAACAAGTTCGCGAACTGCGCGAGACCTGCAAATACGCGCCCGCCAATTCGCCGTTCAAAATCTACATCATTGACGAAGTCCACATGCTTTCGACGGCGGCGTTCAACGCGCTGCTCAAGACGCTCGAAGAGCCGCCGGCGCACGTGAAATTCATGTTCGCCACGACCGACCCGGAGAAGGTTCTGCCGACGATTCTCTCGCGTTGCCAGCGTTTTGACCTGCGCCGGATCCCGGCCGCGCTTATCACCAAACACCTCGCGCACATCGCGAAACTGGAAAAGGTGAAAATTGACGAAGCGGCGCTCCACGCCATCGCGCGCGGCGCGGACGGCGCCATGCGCGACGCCGAATCCACGCTCGACCAGCTCATCAGCTTTTGCGGCGACAAAATCGAGGAAGCCGATGTGCTCTCCATGTTCGGCCTCGCCGCCCAAAGCCAGATTCTCGGTTTGAGCCAAGCCGTTCTCGCCGGCGAAATTCAAACCGCGTTGAGCCGGTTGAACGAACTGGCGCAAAACGGCAAGGATCTCGGACGATTGCTTTCCGATTTGCTGAATCATTTCCGCAACCTGCTCATTTTCCAGGTTTCGCGCGGCGACTTGAATTTGCTTGAAGTCTCCGAAGCCGAAGTCGCGGCGCTGAAAGAACAGTCCGGGCTGGCCAATACCGAATCGCTCACACGAATTCTCGAAGTCCTGACCGATTCCGAACTTCGGCTGCGCGACACCGCGTCCAAGAAAATTCTGCTCGAAGTCGCCATGCTTAAAGCCATCGAAGCCCGCAACGCCATCAGCCTCGATTCGGTTTTGAAGCAGCTCAACCAATTGCGCGGCCCGGGCGGCGCGAGTGTGCCGGCGGTCCCGGTTTCCGCAGCCAGCCCGCAAAGCGGGAAAAGTTTGCACACCAGTCCGGCAACCACCGTCGAAAGTTCACAAATCAAGAATGCGCCGACTCACGTCGGCGGCTACACCGCGCTTGCAGGAACGGCACCAGTCCCAGCTGATTTGGGCGAACTGTGGGCAAAGCTGGTTGAAGCCGTTGGCCGCGTCAGTCCGTTCACCCGCAGCTATCTCGTGGATGCACAGCCGGTTTTGTTTGAGAAAAACATTTTTACAATTGGTTTCGATCCCGAATTTGAAGATCACCTTGGTCTCGTGGACAACGCGCGCAACCACACACTGCTCCAGACCAAACTCGCGGAGCTTGGCCATGCCAACGCGCAAATTAAATTCGTCAAAATCGAAGCGTCTGCCGCCCGTGTGCCGCAACCAGCCAAGGTCGCGTCCCCCGCCCTCGCCGCGCCGAAGCGAACCGAAGGCGGGGCCCCTGCGTCTTCAACGCCCGTTGCAAAAGAAAAGCCGGGGTCAGTTTCATTAAACAAAAACGATTTCAAAAACGATCCATTGATTCAAAAAGCCTTGGAAATTTTCAAAGGCCAGATTGTTGAAGTCCGTGCGTAATTTTTCTCTCAACTCTCAACCCTCAACTCTCAACTACCTAAAATGTCCAGCATCGGCAAACTCATGAAACAAGCTGCGCGAATGCAGCAGCAAATGGAACAGGTGCAGGCGCAACTCGCGGCGCGCACCGTCGAGGCCACCAGCGGCGGCGGCGCGGTCAAAATTACTGCCAAGTGCGACGGCACCATTGACTCGGTGAAAATTGATCCGCAGGCGCTCAACCCGTCTGACGCACAGTTGCTCGAAGACATGATCGTGACCGCCGCGAACCAGGCACTCGGCCAGGCCAAGGAAATTTCCAACGCCGAAATGGGCAAAATCACGGCGGGATTGAACCTGCCGGGACTGACGTAGATTTTTAATCGTCCTCGTCCTCGTCCTCGATTTTTCGATTACGAGGACGAGGACGAAAGGGACGATGAATCCAATTCCAGAACCCGTTGTTTCGCTCATCGCGGCGCTGAACAAGCTGCCCGGCATCGGGCCGCGTTCCGCCGAACGCATCGCACTGCACCTCGTCCAGGCGGATTCGGCGGTGGTGAAACAGTTGGCCGAGGTGATGCTCCACGCCCGCGAGAAAATCCAGTTTTGCGCGACCTGCGGCGCATTAACCGAGAAGCCCACCTGCCCCATCTGCACCGACACACGGCGCGATTCGTCGCTCATATGCGTCGTCGAGCGCGCGGTGGACATTTTGAGCGTCGAAAGATCCGGCACGTATCGCGGCAAATTTCATGTGCTCGGCGGAAATATTTCCCCGCTTGATGGCATTGAGCCGGAAGACTTGCGCATTGCCGAACTGGAAAAGCGTTTGACGCACGAGTCAGTCAAGGAAATCGTCATCGCACTGGGCACGGACGTGGAAGGCGACGCGACGAGTTTTTATCTGGCGAAACGTCTGGCGCGCAAAGGTCTCAAAATATCGCGCATCGCTTATGGTTTGCCCGCCGGCAGCGGGCTGGAATTTGCCGACGAACTGACGTTGAGCCGCGCATTGGAAGGCCGCAGGGAGATGTCGTGAACACGGTTGTCGTCTTCGATCTCGGCAAGGTCCTGGTGGATTTCGATTACTCGATTGCCGCCCGGAAAATTGCCGACCAAAGCCAAAAATCGCCGGCCGAAATCCAGGCGCTGATTGCGCAATCCCGTTTTGTCATTGATTACGAAACGGGGCGTTTGACACGCCGGGAATTTTATGAACGGGTGCGGGAGGCGGCCGGCTTCCGCGGCACCCTTGAGGAGTTCGGCGAATTTTTCGCGGACATTTTCGCGGAAATTCCGCCGATGATTGAACTGCATGCCGGACTGCATCGCCGCGGCGTTCCCACCTACATTTTCTCAAACACCAACGACCTCGCCATCGAACATGTCCGGCGGAGTTTTCCGTTCTTCCGCGACTTCGACGGCTACATTTTCTCCTACGAAGTCGGCGCGATGAAGCCCGACGCCAAAATTTACGAGGCATTGGAGAAACTCACCGGACGACATGGTGCGGAGATTCTTTACCTGGATGACCGGCCGGAAAACGTGGCGGGAGGCGCGGCGCGCGGCTGGCAGGCGGTCCTGCACGAGACGCCGGAGAAAACGCGGGCGGCCCTCGAACAATTCGTATAATTGGTGGGTGCGCCGCTGCTGCGGCGCGCGGCGGTGCGGCAGCACCGCCCTACCATTTTAGTTCGAGCGCGGTTTGACCGGCTTGACCGGCTTTAGGCCGACTTCTTGGGCGATGTCGTCGAACTCATCGTGGCTGACTTCTTCGAGTTGTTTGCCGCGTGCCTTGAGCTTTTCGTTGATCTTGACGGCCTTTTCGGTCATGACCTCGTGCGTTTCCTCCGTGCCGCCGACCAGTGCAAAGTTTGGCCCGGTGGTGAGCCGTTTGTGGCCGTCGGAATCCAGTCCGACGCCCAGCATCACCGCTTTGCGTTTTTTCTTTTGCGGCGTGTTCGACATGAATTCAAGCTAAGTGCAGCCACAGTCGCGGTCAAGCGCGCGGCGGTTGAGTTTCGCAAAATTTCAATCATTGGCGCCGCGAACCGGTACGGTCAGCGGTTTGCCATTGTCCGATGCGCCAAGTTTTAAGAGAAACGGCACGGCGATTTTTGCCCATTCGTCGGGGCCGGGATAATTTGTCGCCGAGCCGTCGAAACAACTGCGCAGCATGTCGGTGTTGATGATGCCGGGATTGAGCGGCACGGCGGCCATGCCCGGTGGCAATTCCTGCGCCAGCGCCTGGGTCAACCCTTCAATCGCCCACTTGGTCGCGCAATACGGCGCGACTTCCGCGGCGGTTGAGCGTCCCCAGCCGGAACTGAAATTTACGATGACGCCGCTGCGGCGCTTGAGCATTTCCGGCACGAAGTGGCGGATGACATTTGCAAAGCCCTTGAGGTTCACGTCAATGACATCGGAAAATTCCCGTGCGTTGATTTCCCAGAGGCGCGCGTTGCGGTTAATCACGCCGGCGTTGTTCAACAACAAATCCGGCGCGCCATGGGATTTCAAAATGCGTTTCGCCCACGCGACGACTTGCTCGTCGGAAGAAACGTTAACGGCAGCAAAGTCGTTTGGCGGCTGAAATTGTTTTTGCAATTGCGCGATTTCTTTTTCCGAACGTCCGCAGCCGACGACGGTGTGGCCGAGGCGGATGAATTCCCCGGTCATCGCGCGACCGAGGCCGCGCGTGATGCCGGTGATTAAAATTATTTTCACAAATTCATCTTTCGGAGGGGCGAGCTCCGCGAGTCCCTGATTTTTTGAAAGGGGACTCGTGTAACTCGTCCCTCCGATTTTTGATCAAGCTCTCGGATTGAACTTTGATTCGCGCTTGAGTTGCTCCCACAATTTTTTCTCGGCTTCGGGAATTTTTGCCGGAACGACGATTTTTGTGACGACAAGCAAATCGCCGGACGGCGGCAATCCGCGTCCGCGCACGCGAAGTTTCTGGCCGCTCTGGGTTCCGGCGGGAATTTTGATGTTCACGCGGCCGGTGAGCGTCGGCACGGAAATTTCCGCGCCGAGCGCGGCTTCCCACGGCGCGAGTTCGGCTTCGTGAATCAAATGGTGGTCGTCGACTTCAAAGTCGGGATGTTTCGCGAGCCGCACGCGCAAATACAAATCGCCTGCCACACCGCCCCCCGAACCGTGCTCGCCGCGTCCGGCAATCCGCAATCGCTGGCCTTCGGTGACGCCCGCGGGAATTTTGACTTGATGTGTTTCGGTGCGCGAACCGTGCCGCACGCTGACGGAACGGATCGAGCCGCGCGCAGCTTCTTCGAGCGTGACCATGATGTCGCCTTCCACGTCGCGTCCGCGTTCGGCGAAGTCTTCCTCGGCAAAATTGGGGGAACGGCCAAAACCGCCCGCGCCACCGCGCATCCGCGATCCAAAAAGCTGCTCGAAGAAATCGCTGAAGCCTGTGCCGCCAAAGTGGGTTTCAAAATCTTCACCACCGCCATCGCGCCCGCGAAAAGTCTGGCCGCCGGAGAAATGTTCCCAGCCGGATGGCGGACGAAAGTTCGCGCCGGACTTCCAATTCGCGCCGAGTTCGTCGTATTTTTTCCGCTTGTCCGGGTCGCTCAAAACTTCGTAGGCCTCGTTGATTTCCTTGAATTTTTCCTCAGCCTTCTTTTTGTCCCTGGCGACGTCGGGATGATATTGCCGCGCGAGTTTGCGGAAGGATTTTTTCAACTCATCGGCGCTCGCCGTGCGCGGCACGCCGAGGGTTTCGTAGTAATCTTTGTATCGAACGGGCATAGAACCAGGTCACGAGAGGATGTGCCCAAGTGGCAGGTTTGTCAAAATTTCCATTGCGAACCGTTTTGAATTCCGAATCCGGAATTCGGAATCCGGAAGGAAATCCGAATACCGAAGAGATTTTCTTAAAAATGTAGCAGCCGACGTAAGGAGGCTCTGATTTTCTTGAAAATGGAGCCTCGTTACCTCGGCTGCCACGGAGTTTTAAATTGCAGCCTTCGACCTCGTTAAATTCCGGGCTATTTCCCGATTTTCGTGTTGTCCACGCTGAGGAAGCGCGTGCCGGCCATGGCGCCATCGCGATGCCAGACCTTGAGCAGAATCTGATTGCCCTTGGCCTGCCGGCCCAATCGGACCGCATCCTCGGCATTCCTGACCGGCAGACGGTTGATTTCCACAATCACATCGCCGCGCTGCAAACCGGCTTCGGCTGAATTCGAGTTCCGGTCCAATTCATATACCAGCGCGCCTTGAACGTTGTTTGGAACGTCCAGTTGTTCGCGAACCGATTGCTCCAGATTCGCAACGGCGACGCCGTCAAGCGCGTCCGCTTTTGATTTGCCCGGACTGGTATTGGTATTATTACTCCGGCTGTTGTCTGTCGGTGCACCTTCATTACGCAATTCAGTGAGGGTGACGGTGACGGTTTTCGACTCTCCGTTGTGGAGCAGTTTTAACGCCGCCGAACTTCCCGGCGCGCATTCGGAAACGGCCAGTTGAAAGCTGTTCACATCGGTGATGTCCTTGCCGTTGAAACCGACGATCACATCGCCGGATTTGATGCCAGCTTTCTCAGCCGGTGAATTGGGTTCCACGTCACCAATCAGCGCGCCATTTTGATTTGGCAAATTTAATCCCTCAGCCAGGTCGGACGTGATGTCCTGTATCAAAACCCCCTCCAAACAGGCGCGGATAACTTTGCCGCTGCTGATAAGGCGTTCCATGACGTGCCGCGCCAGGTTGATCGGCACGGCAAAACCAACGCCCTGATTGCCCCCATTGCTGTTCGGAACAATGGCGGTGTTGATGCCGACCAAACGGCCTTCGGCGTCCACCAGCGCGCCGCCGGAATTGCCGGGGTTGATCGCCGCGTCGGTCTGGATGAAATCCTGATATTGGTTGAAGCCGGGGAGGCCATTGCGCCCCAGCGCACTGATAATGCCCATCGTCACCGTCTGGCTCAGGCCGAAAGGATTGCCGATGGCCAGAACGATGTCGCCAATTTCCAGTTGGGCGCTGTCGGCAAGTGTGATAGCGAGCAGGTCTTTTGCGTCAATTTTCAAAATGGCCACATCGGTCGGCGGGTCCAGGCCAACAACCTTTGCGGTGTATTCTTTTTTGTCACCGACCTTGACCTTGACTTCGTCCGCACCATCCACGACGTGATTGGCCGTCAGGATGTAACCATCCGGCGAGACGATGACACCGGAGCCGAGAGATTTATTCTTGCGAGTGACTTCGCGGCTGCCATAAGACCCAAACTGATCACCAAAAAATTGCCGGAAGAACGGGTCGTTAAGGAGCGGACTCCGAAACAAGCGCATGTGAATAACACGCGTCGTGTAAATGTTCACCACGCTGGGCGCGGCTTTTTTGACGACGGAGGCGAAGCTGGCGCCGAGTTTGGCATCGCGATTGACGGGCGTGGTTTCAACCCGGATCACCGGTTCGGTCCCCTTGCCCCACAAAGTGAGGTGAAAAATGGCCACCAAGGCCAATGCGCCCGCCATCCCGGAAAAAAACCCGATAAACGACTTGGAAAAATGTCTCATAGTTTGTTGAAACTATTGACACCGTCCCCGACTGCCTGTTCAAGCCGTCTGTGACTATTTCGCCGGTTGGTTGGTGGGTGGTGGCTGTGTTTGCGACTGCTGGAGTTTTGCCGCGTCTTCGGGTTTGATGACTTCGATCTTCGCGCCTTTTTTCATTTCTTCAAGCGAAGGCACTTTGATGATGTCGCTGGTGAGCGGTGAATTGGTTGAAACCCCCGAAGCGGGCGGTGACGGATTCGAATGTTCGGTGGAAATCAGTTCAACTTCAAAAATCAAAACGGTATTCGGCGGGATGGTGGGGCGTCCCCGTTCGCCGTAAGCGAGTTCCGACGGCACAAACAACTGCCACTTGGAACCGACCTTCATCTGCATGAGCGCTTCCGTCCAACCGTGAATAACACTGCCGACAGTAAATTGCGCGGGAAGACCGGTCTTGGCGGAACTGTCAAATTCCTTGCCGTCAATGAATGTGCCGCGGTAGTTCACAGTTACAGCGTCGTTCATCATGGGTGTGGCGCCGCTGCCATTGGTGATAATTTTGTATTGCAGGCCGTCGGGCAGGGTGACGACGCCGGGCTTGGTTTTGTTTCCGGCCAGAAACGCCTCGCCGTCCGCCTTGTTTTTTGCTGCAGTCTCTTCGCGCATTTTTTGCTGTTTGGCGGCAAGAGATTTTTGATATTCAGCCAGCGTTTCGCGCATTTCCTGCGGCGTTAACAGCGTTGTCCCGCCGGATTGCATATCCTTCAAACCGCGAACCAGCAGATCGGTATCCACCTCAACCCCCTGCGCCTGGAAATTATGGCCAATCGTCATGCCAATGGCATAACTAATGCGCGCCTTTTCGCCACTAAACACATTCGTGCCGGCGGGCGTTTTATCGATGGGAGTTTGGGCGGTTGTTCCAACGGGTTTTCCAACTGGTTTTGAGTTGGAGGCGCAGCCTGCAAGACAGCCGACGCCCAGGCAAAAAGTCACGGCTAATGTAATGGTCTTCATAGTTTTGATTGTCAAACGGACATTATCGGGAATTAAATTTAAATTGCAATTCTGTTTTTCACGCAAACAACGGCACACTCAAAATGATTCCCTTGCTGAACGAATCCGCTTACACTTGGTCGAAGTTGTGCCAATTCCAATGAATCGCTCAAAAATAAAAGCCCTTGCCTCCATCGCGTCCGCTGCGCTGGCCGGGTTTATCATCATCACCGGCTGCGCCGCTCCCAAAACGGTTCCACCGCAACCGGCAACACAAACCAACGTTTCCCCGGCGCTGGTGACGCAAACCAACACTACCCTGACTCCGGGGCCGAACGACCCGCGCATTGCCTTTTGGACGGCGCGGTTGCTGGAGGAATTTCACTACTCGCAACAACTGCTCGACACGGAGATTTCAGGGAAGTTTTTCGACGGTTATTTGGAAACCCTCGATCCGAGGCATGAAAATTTTCTGCAATCCGATATTGCCGAATTCGCGCACTACCGGACGAATCTTGACACCATCACCATCGGCACCAACCGCAGCGCCGACCTCACGCCCGCGTATGAAATTTACCGGCGATTCCTTGAACGCATCCAACAGCACGCTGACTGCGTGACCAAACTTTTGAAGGAGGACAAATTCAAATTTAACACCGACGAGCACATTCTGCTCGACCGGCGCCACGCGCCTTATCCCAAAGACCTTGACGAGGCAAAACAACTCTGGCGTCAACGCCTGCGTTACGAATATTTGCAGGAAAAACTGAGCCGTGAAGTTTCTCCGCCCGCAACCAACTCTGTAGTCAGACCTCCAGACATTTCACCAAAGCCGACAAACGAGGCTGTGGTTTTAACCCCCAAACCCGCTCCCACCAGCATTGCCGACACGCTCGCGCGGCATTACCGCTGGAATTTGCGCATGACGTCCAATTTGGACAACACGGACATTTTGCAGGCGTATCTCAACGCCCTGGCGCACGCCTACGACCCTCATTCGGATTACCTAAACACCGAGCACGCGCAGGATTTTTCCATCGGCATGAGCCTGTCGCTCTTCGGCATCGGCGCGCAACTCCGCGAGGACGATGGTTATTGCAAGATTGAACAGCTCGTTCACGGCGGTCCGGCGGAAAAATGCAAACAACTCAAGGAAGGCGACTACATTGTCGCCGTCGCGCAGGGCAATCAACCGCCCGTGAATGTCGTGGACATGGAACTCGGCAAAGTTGTGCAACTCATTCGCGGTCCAAAAGGAACCGAAGTGCGGCTGACGATCAGTCCGATGGAAGACCGGGCCGCCCACCGCGTTGTAACTTTGATCCGCGATGAAATCAAACTTGAAGACCAGGAAGCCAAGGCCCAACTCATCGAATTGCCGGATGGTCACGGCGGCACGACGCGGCTGGGCATCATTGATTTGCCGTCGTTTTACGCAACGATTGATTTGCCCGGAAACACCGAGCATTCAACGACCAAAAGCACCACCACCGATGTCACGCGCCTGATTAAAAAACTCAAATCGGAAAAAGTCGCCGGCATCATCTTGGATCTGCGCGGCAACCCCGGCGGCTCGCTCGAAGAAGCCATCAAGCTCACCGGCCTTTTCATCAAAGACGGCCCGGTTGTGCTCGCCCGTTCGCCTGACGGCTCGGTGAATGTGGACAACGATAACGATTCCTCCGTGCTTTACGACGGTCCGCTCATCGTGCTCGTCAACCGTCTCAGCGCGTCCGCGTCGGAAATTGCCGCCGCTGCGCTGCAGGATTACGGCCGCGCGCTCGTCGTCGGCGACATTTCTACCTTTGGCAAAGGCACGGTTCAGAATTTGAATCCGTTGCGCCCATTCGTCTGGCCGGCGACTGCATCCGCGACCAATGATCCCGGCACGGTCAAAATCACCATCCGCAAATTTTATCGCGTCAGCGGCGCCTCGACGCAGTTAAAGGGCGTGATGCCGGATCTCGTGCTGCCGGACGTGTTGAATTATTCGACTCAGTTTGGTGAATCCTCACTAGAAAATCCGCTGCCGTGGGACACCATTCCCAGCGTGAATTATTCCAAATTGAATTTGGTGCAGCCGTATCTGGCCGAATTGCGCCGGCGTTCAAGCGACCGCGTCGCCACCAATCAGGATTTTGTTTACACCCGCCAGGACATTGACGAATTCCTGAAAAGGCAGACCGACAAGACCGCTTCGCTCAACGAACGCGAAGTCATCAAGGAACACGAAATCCACCAAGCTGCCTTGAACGCACATGAACAAGAGCGGGTGGCGCGTAAACGTTCGAGCGTGAAGACTTATGAAATAACCGTTAAGAACGCCGATCAACCGGGTTTGCTAACACAAGAAACCAATTCCGTTGCCGGAAACAGCACAGTCACAAATGACACAACCAACGCGACTCAGAAAGTCGCCGGCAACGACGCGATTGAATTTCAGCGCGCAGAGGCTGCCAGGCTCGACGAAGCGGAATACATTCTTGAAGATTACATTTCACTTTTGCCGTCGAACCGGATTTTGATTGCCAATTAGCGGAGGTTTATGAAAACGGCCGTTGCGTTTTTCTGTTTGTGGTTCGTGGTGAACGATGTCCGGGCCGATCCTTATTCGGCGGCCATCCGGCAGGCCAGAAACGTCGCCACCAATGCCAGCAACACCCGGCGGGAGAATCCGCCTCCTTCCACTTCGCCACCCGCCGTGCCGCCGCCGCAAAACAATCCTCCACCGGACCCGGTGCTCGAAACCACCAGGCAAAACATCGCCGGTCTCCGGGTCGATTTTGACGCCCTGGGTGACCGGACCGACACCAATTCGGTCGCCGCGCAAAAGCCGTCGTTGATAAATAATCTGACGGCAGCGGCCTCGCGCACGAAACCGGCACCGGCCTCCGTTTCCAGACTGGCCGACGATCTGGTGACGGCGCTGGCCGGAAACGAAAAGCTGCGCGCGCAGCATCAGAAACTGGCGCAGGATATCCACGCCATTTTCAACAGTTCGCATCTTTCGCCGGCGCAACGGCAGATGATTTTCGACGACATCCAGAAAATTCTGCAAAACGGCGGGGTCTCGTCGGACAACGTCACCCATGTGGTCAACGACATCAAAACGATTGCCACTGAAACCAAATGAGCGCGTTCGCCGGATCAAATGTCCGGTCTGCAAAAAATCCGGCGACTGGTTTGCCGGGGCGAACGGGCCGTTTTGTTCGAGTCGTTGCCGGTTGATTGACCTTGGCAGATGGCTCGGCGGCGGGCATGTGATTTTCGAGCCGTTGCATCCGGAGCATTTTGAGAAATACGCCGGCCTTCGCCGGGCGGACATTTGGATTTGCCCGAAAAGGAATGAATTTTGCAAATGGGAAAATGAAACAAACAATTTGTTTTTTACTGGCCGCTGGTGCGCTGAATTTATCCGCGCTCGCGCAACCCACTAATTCCATGAACACAAACAAAACTGAATCCGCCACGTTTGGCGGCGGCTGCTTCTGGTGCATGGAAGCCGTCTTCGAGCGGCTGCCCGGCGTCAAATCCGTCGCCAGCGGATTTGCCGGCGGCCACACCACGAACCCGACTTACGAGCAGGTTTGCACCGGCGACACCGGCCACGCCGAAGTCACGCAAATTGAATTTAATCCGGCAAAAATTTCCTACGAAAAGCTGCTCGAAGTTTTCTGGCAGGCGCATGACCCGGCTACGCTCAATCGTCAGGGCGCGGACGAAGGCACGCAATACCGCTCCATCATCCTTTATCACAGCGAAGCGCAAAAACTGGCGGCGGAAAAATCAAAGGCCGGGGCGCAGAAAAATTTCAAGCATCCCATCGTCACCGAAATTGTGCCGTTCACGAAATTTTACCAGGCCGGGGATTACCACCAGAAATACTACGACAACAATTCCAGTGCGCCCTACTGCCGGGTGGTTATCGCGCCCAAGCTGGAGAAGTTGGAGAAGGAAAAGGTGATTCAAGAAACGCCGCAAACAGGCAAATAAAAACGGCGACCTTGTTTGGGAGGGACGGCGTGTCGCCGTCCCAAATCACAAACAGAAGGGACGGTAAAATGCCGTCCCTCCTGGTTTAAGAATTTACTTTTGTTGCGGCTTACAGCCCCTTGCCGATCATGAATTTTAACAAGTCCGCCACGCGGCAACTGTAACCCCATTCGTTGTCATACCAACTTACCAGCTTGAAGAACCTCTTGTTCAGTTCAATGCCCGCGCCTTGATCGAAGATCGAGGACAGTTCGCAATGAATGAAATCCGAACTGACCACTTCGTCTTCGGTGTAGCCGAGGATGCCCTTGAGATAGGTCTCGCTGGCCTTCTTCATCGCGGCGGAAATTTCAGCGTAGCTCGTTTCCTTCACCGTTCTCACCGTGAGGTCAACGACGGAAACCGTCGGCGTCGGCACGCGGATTGCCATGCCGGTGAGCTTGCCCTTCACTTCGGGGCAAACGAGCGCCACGGCCTTTGCGGCGCCGGTGGTTGAAGGAATCAAATTGAGGGCCGCGCTGCGGCCACCCTTCCAATCCTTTTTGCTGGGACCGTCCACGGTCTTTTGCGTGGCGGTGTAGCTGTGGATCGTGGTCATCAGGCCTTCTTCGATGCCGAACCCTTCCTTGAGCAGCACATGAACGACGGGCGCGAGGCAGTTCGTCGTGCAGGAGGCATTGGAAACGATGTGATGCTGTTTGGGATCATATTTGCCGTCGTTCACGCCCATGACGACCGTGAGGCAATCGCCCTTGGCCGGGGCGGAAATGATGACTTTCTTCGCGCCGGCGGTGATGTGCCCCTGCGATTTCTCGACGGCGGTGAAAAGACCGGTGCATTCGATGACCAACTCCACGCCCAGCGCCTTCCACGGCAGTTCCGCCGGCGACTTGGCGCTGACGACCTTCATGTCCTTGCCGTTGACGACGAGGATGTCCGGGTCGGCTTCCTCGGCTTTTTTGCCGGCGGCCTTGGCCTTGGCCACGGCGTCCGGGGAAGTTTTGCTGTCCACCGTGCCCTTGAAGCGGCCCTGGATGGAATCGTATTTGAGCAGATATGCGAGGTTGTCCGCCGGAACGATATCGCCGACGGCGACCACCTCGATGTCCTTGCCCACCATGCCTTGTTCGACCAGCGCCCGGAATACCAGACGACCAATGCGGCCGAACCCGTTGATTGCGACTTTGACTGCCATAATTTTTTGTTTCCAGATAAAATTGTAAACCGAGCACAGAATTTTAACGACGCGCGCCTTAGCGTCAATGAAGAATTCAGGAACGAAATTGCCAAAACCGCGCCATTTTTTGCCCGAAGCGACATCACTGATTCTGCGCCGCCAGAAATCTTTCCGCGTCAATCGCCGCCGCGCAACCCGCGCCCGCCGCCGTGATGGCCTGCCGGTAAGCGTGGTCCGCGCAGTCGCCCGCCACAAACACGCCCGGCACATTTGCCATCGTGCCGCGCTTCGGAATGAGGTAGCCGTTGGCGTCCACTTCGATTTGCCCCTTGAAGATTTCCGTGTTCGGTCCGTGACCGATGGCGATGAACACGCCCGCGCAGTTCAAAACCGATTCCGCGCCGGTCTTGAGATTTTTCAAGCGCACGCCGGTGACTTTGTCCTGTTTCACATCGAGAACTTCCGTCACCGCCGAATCCCAAACCGGTTTGATTTTCGGATCCGACAGCGTGCGTTCGGCCATGATTTTTGACGCGCGCAACGAATTACGGCGATGCACGAGATGCACGACTGAGCCGAACCGGGTCAAATAAAGCGCCTCTTCGCACGCGGAATCGCCGCCGCCGACCACGACGAGCGGCTGGTTGCGGAAAACGGGCAAGGCGCCGTCGCACGTTGCGCAATACGTCACGCCTTTGGTTTCCAGCAAATCTTCGCCGGGCACGCCGAGATGTTTGTGGCTCGCGCCGGTGGCGATGATGACCGCCAACGCCTCGACACGTTCACCGTCCACCGTGAGCGTGAAGGGACGCTTGGACAAATCCGCCTTTTCCACCGTGCCAAAACTGGCGCGCGCGCCGAAGCGTTCGGCCTGTTTTTGCATCCGCGTCATCAGTTCGTAGCCGTCCACACCTTCGGGGAAGCCGGGGAAATTTTCCACGATGCTGGTGGTGGTGAGCAGGCCGCCGGGCTGACCGCCGGTAAGGACGAGCGGCGACAGATTGGCGCGCGCGGTGTAAAGCGCCGCCGTCCAGCCCGCGCAGCCCGAACCGATGATGACAACTTTTTCCATAAGCGGGCGAAAGGTAGTGTGCGAATACAGCGGATGCAAGTTCGACGGCGCGATTTGCATTTGCCGTCTGCGCCATTTGCGGTTTTACTGGCGCAAATGAAGCGCTCAACTCTCACGCATTTGGCCAGGATTGTTGCCGGTTCGTTTTGTTTGAGCGCGCAGCTCATTGGCCACGCGCAATCTGCGCCGACAAATTTGTGGACGCTCCGAGTGTCGGATTATCATGCCGATTCGTCGCCGGCCATCGCACCGGATGGAACGATTTATCAAGCCAACTTTGCCGGCAAACTGCTGGCCATCACACCGCAAGGCAAAGTGAAGTGGACCTTCCAGATCAATTCTGAAATCAAATCGTCCCCAGCCATTGCGGACGACGGGACGGTTTACTTCGGCGCGCGCGACCGGAAATTTTATGCCGTCACGCCGCGGGGCAAACTCAAATGGACTTTTCCCACCGGCGCGTGGATTGATTCTTCACCGGCGATCGGCGCCGATGGTACGGTTTATTTCGGCTCGTGGGATGCAAATTTTTACGCGTTCAATCCCGACGGATCGAAAAAATGGGTTTTTGCCACAAGCAACATCGTGGTTTCGTCACCGGCGATTGGGAAGGACGGAACAATTTTCTTCGGCTCGCACGACAAAAAGTTTTACGCCCTGAAGCCGGACGGCAGTCTTTTATGGTCGTTCACAACAGGTGCACCAATCATCTCCTCACCGGCAATTAATTCGGACGGCACGATTTATCTTACTTCGACGGATGGCAATCTTTATGCCCTGCGACTGGACGGCTCGGAACTGTGGCGGTTGCACACCGGCGGTGCGACCGAGTCTTCGCCGGTGCTTGATGAAAACGGCAGTATTTATTTATCAGCAAATCCATGGAACATCTCCGTCGCCCCCAACGGAAAAATAAGATGGCGATGGTGTTCAGCCGTTCCGATTGACGCCTCGCCCGCCGTGGCCGCGAACGGTGAGGTTTATTTTTCCGCACCGTGGCGAAGGTTGTTCGCCTTTCAACAAGACGGCGCCGAACTGTGGCACGTTGACACGGCTGCGAATCTTGTCGCTTCGCCGGTCATTGGCGACGACGGAACCGTTTATGTATCCGATGGCCAGTTTTTGCGCGCCATCAATTCAACCAACGGGCTGGCGCCGCCGGCAAAAAGTTCGTGGCCGATGTTTCGCGCCAACGCCCGCCACACCGGCCGGGTGCCGGGTGGGAATTGAACGGCATTGAAGATTTATACAGATTTCCGGCAACCATCGGGTGGAGCGCAATTCTTGGGAGAGCCGGCGTCTCGCCGGCCAGTCACCCGGCATTAAGCCGGCGGGACGCCGGCGCTCCCAGGCGTTACAGCCGTTCGCGCCCACCGAAGCCGGTGTCGAGGTCGTGCCAGAATTCGATGTCTTCCTCGTCCTGTTCCCAGCAAAGAAAAACCTCTTTGCCCCCCATGATGGCGGGAAAATCAATCAGGCCGCGCTCCAAATCCTTGACGAAAATCCGGCGGCGTTGAAATTCGGCAAGAACCTCCTGCAGGTCCGCGAGCGCGCGAATCCAGTTGTTCACCGTTTCGCCGCCGATGTCGTTCCCCTGCTCCGTCAAACCGCTCAGCCGTTTGTCGAAGCGTTCCAATTCATGCCGCAGCCGGTTGAGTTGCTCCAGCCATTTGCGAATTTGCGGCAACAGCGCACGCGCTTCGTCGCGGGTGTAATGTTTGTCAAAACGATGTTCCATCACTTTTTACAGGTAGGAGACGACGTAAGGAGTCTCTAACTTTCAACCTGAACTCAATTCAAATTTCAGTCTCGTTCCCTCGACTCCTACAAAAATAAATACCGTTCGCGGCGGCGCGGTGAGGCAACCGCACGCGAACGGATGAACCACAATGCGCGGAGCGGAATTACTTCTGCCAAGTGCGCTTCTTGTGACGATTCAAGCGCAGCTTCTTGCGCCTTTTATGCTTGTTGATTTTGGCCTTGCGGCGTTTTTTTAATGAACCCATAACGTGTTGCCCAATGGAGTAATGGAGTTATGAGGTTATGCAACAAAAATCTTCAGTTTTCGACACGCCAGCCCCCCACTCCGACACTCCATCACTCCGTATTTTTAATACACCACCTTGTTCAACGGATATTCAATGATTCCTTCCGCCCCGGCGGCCTTGAGTTGCGGAATCAATTCGCGCACCACATGCTCGTCAATGATCGTCTCCACGGCAATCCAGCCTTTCAGGCTCAGATTGGAAATGGTCGGGTTGCGCAACGCCGGCAAATTCTTGAGCAAGCTCTTGAGATTTTTCTCGGCAATGTTCATTTTCAAACCGACTTTCGATTCGGCATCCAGCGCGCCCTTCAGCAGCATCGAGAGCGTCTCGATTTTTTTCCGCTTCCAGGAATCCTTCCACGCGTCGTAATTGGCGATGAGCCGCGGCGTGGAACTGAGCAGTTCGTCCACAATGCGCAGTTTGTTCGCGCGCAACGACGATCCGGTCTCGGTGACTTCGACGATCGCGTCCACCAATTCGTGCGCCTTCATCTCGGTCGCACCCCAGGAAAATTCCACCTCGGCCTGCACGCCGTGCTTCTTCAGATACTTTTTCGTCAGATTGACGACCTCGGTGGCAATGCGTTTGCCCTGCAAATCCTTGACCGATTTCACCGGCGAATCTTCCGGCACACACAACACCCAGCGGGCCGCGCGGCGCGAAACCTTGCTGAACAGAAACTCGCCGACCTCGTGGACCTTCGAGCCGTTCTCGATGATCCAATCGTAGCCGGTGATGCCGCAATCGAGATAGCCGTGCTCGACGTAACGGCTGATTTCCTGCGCGCGAATCAGCCGGATTTCCAGCTCGTCGTCATCCACGTAGGGGATGTAGGAACGGCTGCTGACCTGGATGTTAAAGCCGGCCTTGGCCATCTTTTCGATGGTGGCCTCCTGCAAACTGCCCTTCGGCAGACCGAATCTTAATTTCTTGCTCATTCAATTTTTTTTAACGCAACTCCGCTAACGCGCGAGCGGGAGGCGCAAAGGCGCGAATACCGTTTCGACGATTCCTTCACGCGCGTGACCGGGTTAATTTGCCAACTCCGGCGCGGAAACGCCACACTCTTCTTTTCCGGGTAGTGGGTTATTTTGATTTAAACCGGCGGGACGGGGGTGTCCCCGTGAAAGGCGCATCTCCATTGAATGACGAATGACTAAACCATAATGCCTAAAGAATAAGGAAGCCCGAATGACAAAATGATTTCCAGCACCCGAGGATTCAGGATTGGTCATTGGAAATTCTTTAGTCATTCGGATTTAGGAATTAGTGATTTCGTCTCCATTCGCCCACCATCTTTCATCAAACTGACCCACTACTCCTTCCTGGCCTTTTCATCCCGGGCAACACCGTGCTACTTTGCGCTTTGAATGGTCCATTCTCCATCCACTTTCACCAACACGAAGGCATACAGTCCCGACACCGCCCCGCCCGCATACCAGGTGCCGATGGCTTCGGCCACACCGTTCGTCGGGTCCATGGCTTCCACGCCAAGAATCATGGCCGGCTTGCCCGTGTCCTTGTCAATCGGCGTCTGGTTCGGATGAAGTTGCATCCGGTTGCTCGGCTTGATGGGCGGAACATGATTTGGAAATTTCCGAATCAGCGCCGCCACCCAGGCATCGCTGCCTTCGAGAAAAATCGCGGAGTATTCGCCTTGGTCCGAAAAATGTCTTTCCAGCAAATACCCATAAACCGCCACCTCAATCTTGAAGTCGTCGCTGGCCTCGAATTTCCGGTTGGGGCCGGATTGCTCCGCCAGCTGGTGCGAGGCGCAACCGGCCAGACCGCAAACGAGCAATACCACAAAAATTAAAACGATTTTCATGAACTTTTTCTTCATTTCCATTCGTCCTCGTCCTCGTTCTCGAAATCATCCAAAGTCGAGGACGAGAATGAGGACGAGGAGGATTAAGGTTTCTTCCCCAACACCCGTCGTCCCACCACCGAGATTTCCCCGCGCGCGATGGCCGCGATACATTTCGGATAAAGCTCATGCTCGGCAGCCCGAATCCGGTGATGCAGCATCTCCGGCGTGTCATGGTCCAAAACCGGAACCGCTTGCTGCCCGATGATCGCGCCGGAATCCACGCCCGCATCCACAAAATGCACCGTGCAACCCGTCAGCTTCACGCCGTGATCCAGCGCCTGCTTCCAGGCTTCGAGGCCGGGAAACGACGGCAGCAGCGACGGATGGATGTTCACGATGCGCCCCTCGAACGCGCGCAGAAACTCGCCCTTCAGCACCCGCATGAATCCCGCGAGCACAATCAAATCCACCTGCACCATTTGCAACGCCCCGATAAATGCGCGCTTGGCGTCTTCGTCCAGCTTCGTGCGAAATTTTCCCGGCGGGATGAAGTGTGCGGGAATTTTCCGCTCGCTCGCGCGGGTCAGAATCCCCGCGCTTTCGACATCGCTCAAGACGATGGCGACTTCCGCCGGAATTTTTCCCGCTGCGATGGCATCGGCAATGGCGACAAAGTTCGAGCCTTTGCCGGAACCGAGGACGCCCAGTCGAAATTTATTGCCCACGGCGACTTGAATAACAGAGTGACCGCTCAAAACAAGTTGAAAGGTGGGGATGGCACGCGGCTGGGCGCATTTTGAGGCACTGCCTCCGGAGCGCCGAACTCTGATTCGGCGAGGTTCGCAGGAAATCGCCTGTTCGTGCCGATTCGGAGATCGGCGCTCCGCTTTCCGCGATGCAGCATGGAGGCCGTGTCAGGCATGCGCCCCACACGGCTCTCTTGGCGGATAGGACAGCGCGTCTCGCCTGTCCTACTCTGTAGCGCCCGCCCCGGCCGGATCATGGATCACTCCCATGAACAAAATGGATTTCGTTTCGTCATCACCAATCACGAAAAGAAACGGACGATCCACAATCATTTCAAAAGGCTTGGCCGGTCTTTGAACTGCCCCAGCGAGCATCGTCACAGTCGTGACCGCCGCTGCTTCGGTTCCTTCCTCATTCACCTCGACAAAACTTTTTTGCTTCACTTCGCTCACAAATAGCGGTTCATCGGCCATGGCCGAGAAATCTGCCCCGTTGCTAAAAGCCTGCCGCATCCCCAAAGCCTTGAGCGGGTCATTCAATATCACGTCATAATCCAGTTTAAATCGTGGAAGGGCGAGCGTTCCTTCCTTGTCTTGAAATTTTGGCAGGATTTTGTCCCGCCACGTGTTGGCATTCAAATCAGCCAGGAGCTTTGTGGGACTGGAATTTGTGTCCGGCAAAAAGAGATACATCTGCAAATGTTCGCTCGCGTAAGGGAGTCGCACGGCTTGAAAGCCGTCGCCTTGCTGATAATTAAAACGCCCGTGCTGCCACATCATCGGGACCGGCTTTGGCGTTCCGCCGGGCAATACGTTGAATGCGTGATCTTTTGTCGCCTGCTTGTCGAACGGTCGGTCCCACTTGCCCTTGAAATAAATGGCATTGGCCAGAATCACCCGTGGCAATGGATCGAACGGCCATTGGACGACCTGTTTGATTTTCCCGTGCGTGCTGGTGTCCGCCCAATCGTTGATGGTCTGCGCCGATTCGGGTTTCGCGAAGTCCACGCCGGCCAGTTTCGCCAAGAAAAAATTCCGGTTGTCGGAAACAAATCCGGGTTTCAGGTGAAGTCCCTCTTTATACCAAATCCCGTTGGCCAGATTCAGGACCACGCCGGGTTGGGAATTCAGGGACTGATTCAAATTCTTGCAGGCGGAATTCAGCTCTCCGGGCGGCAACCCGGCAGTTTTCAAAACGCGCTGCATTTCCGTCTTGGTTTCGCCTGCCGCGCCGTTGCCAACCATTTGCAGAACACCCGAAACACTGAAAGGCGAAATGAAAACATTTGTGTCCGGTTGTTCCTTGACGATTTGTTTCAGCAGATCAAAGGCGAATCCGGTGTTCGCCGTGGCCAGCTTTTCCCGATCCGGCGGGGAAGCCGCCAGTGCCGCCAAACCGGCGGAGCACAGCAAGGCGCCGAATCCAAGTTTTTTGCTCACTGCGCTTTGAATATCAGAGCGAGCCTTTAAAACAAGTGGNNAGCAGCGCGGCCCTACCGTCTGAAATAGGTGCCGATTATTATCGGGAAATGGTATTATTCATCGCCAATAAATAAAAATATATTTTGTTGAATATTTGTATTGAAACCTGCGCCGCTCCCGCGCAGTGTCAAATCATCATGAGAGCGAACTCTTTCCCTCTCCCCTGCGGCTTGTCCGGCACAGGCAAAAGTTCCATAACCTCGGCAGTTCTTTTTTTCGAGTTCAAGCACACTTCACGAGCCTATGAATGCTGAAACAGCCATTCCGGGTGGCAAAAAGATTTTGGTGGTGGATGATGATCAGGTCATTTTGAAAACGTTGTCCATGTTACTGAACGCCAATGGTTATCGGGTGTTCACGGCCAGCGACGGGCCGGGAGCCGCCAGCGTCGTTACCCAGGAAAGGCCGGATTTGATCTTGCTTGACCTCCTGTTCCCGCCCGATGCGGTGAATGTCGGCGGTGCGCTACAGGACGGGTTTTTCATCATTGAATGGCTTCGTCGCATGGGCGAAGCCGCGGACATTCCCATTATCATCATTTCTGGGGACAAGTCGGCGAAAGACAAGAAGAACGCCCTGGCCACCGGAGCGGTGGCGTTCTTCCCCAAGCCGATTGACCGTATCGCATTGTTAGCCACCATCCGCGCCACGCTCGGCGAGGATGCGGGTGACAAGATGCCCGCCTCAGCCTGAATTTCGAGGACCAGGCCGGGTGGCATCGCGTCAGGGAAATATTGTCGGGCGGTGGCGGAAAACCCTCATTTTTTTTGCCGGGCCGGGGTAACGAGACTCATTTTAAATGATGAAGGAAGAATGAAGAATTAAGAAACGACTGTCACTGGCCCAATCCGCGTGATTGGTTTTCTTCATTCTTCCTTGAACAGAGCCTCCTTGCGTCGGCTCCTGCTTTTTTACACCCCGCCAAACCGCCGGTGACGGCGCGCGTATTCCTCCAGCGTGGCAAAGAACTGCGGCTTGCGGAAGTCCGGCCAGAGCGTGGGCGTGATGACGAGTTCGGCGTAGGAAATCTGCCACAATAGGAAATTGCTCACCCGCATCTCGCCGCTTGTGCGGATCAGCAGGTCCGGGTCGGGAATGTTCCGCGTCCAGAGATGCTGCGAAATGACTTCCTCGGTGATGGCGGCGGGTTCAAGCTTGCCGTCCCTGGCTTTTTCCGCAATGCGCCGCACGGCGTCCACGATTTCAATCCGGCTGCCGTAGCTCAGCGCCATGACCAGCGTGAGACCGCTGTTCTTGGAAAGGGTCTGGATGGATTTCTTGAGATGTTCCTGCACGTTTTCCGGCAGACGGTAAATCTGCCCGATGACTTCGAGGCGGACGTTGTTTTTGTTCAGCTCCGGCGTTTCGGTCTTGAGATAGTGGATGAGATATTTCATCAATGCATCCACCTCGTCCTTGGGCCGGTTCCAATTCTCGGCGGAA
Organism: Limisphaerales bacterium; assembly: GCA_003161635.1. Lineage (GTDB taxonomy): Bacteria > Verrucomicrobiota > Verrucomicrobiia > Limisphaerales > UBA11358 > UBA11358. The sequence goes on along the minus strand of PMOA01000150.1, from coordinate 140 downwards.
AAAGCGTAAAGCGTGAGATATTTGATGCCGAGTTCGCCCGAGGTGCGGATGATAGTGCGCGCGGATTCCGCGCCCTGCCGATGACCTTCGACGCGGGGCAGACTGCGCTGCTTCGCCCAACGCCCGTTGCCGTCCATGAT
>PMOA01000051.1 GCA_003161635.1 Limisphaerales bacterium | reverse complement strand
TCGCCGGTCGAGCGCATTTCCGGCGAGAGCAAGATGTCCTGTCCGTGAAAGCGATTGAACGGAAACACGGATTCCTTGACCGCCCAATACTTCGGCCAGATTTCCCTGGTGAATCCGAGTTCCTTTAAAGTTTTTCCGGCCATGACTTTCGCGGCGAGTTTCGCCAGTGGAAAACCAATCGCCTTGCTCACAAACGGCACGGTGCGCGACGCGCNNGCGGATTCACTTCGAGCACGTAAACCTTTTCGCCCTTCACCGCATATTGCACGTTCATCAGGCCGATGACTTTCAACTCGCGCGCCATCGCGTGCGTGTGGTCGCGGATCGTCTCAATGATTTTCCTGGAAAGTGTGTGCGGCGGCAAAACCATCGCGGCATCGCCGGAATGAACGCCGGCGAATTCGATGTGCTCCAGCATTCCACCGATCACGATATGGCCGTCATCGGGGTTTTTGAAACGGCCAACGTCCGCAATGCAATCCACGTCTACTTCGGTCGCGTCTTCCAAAAATTTGTCCACGAGCACCGGGCGTTCCGGCGACGCCTCAACCGCAAAACGCATGTAATGCCGAAGCTCGGCGTCGGAATAAACTATCTGCATCGCACGCCCGCCAAGGACGAATGACGGTCGAACAAGAACCGGATAGTCCAGTTTTTTAGCCACCGCGAGCGCTTCGACTTCGTTGGTGGCGATGCCGTTGGGTGGTTGTGGAATTTTCAGTTTGTCGAGCATCGCGGCGAAGAGCTTGCGGTCCTCGGCAATCTCAATGCTTTGCGGCGAGGTGCCGATGATGTTGACGCCGTTTTTTTGCAGGTCGAGCGCGAGGTTCAGCGGAGTTTGTCCGCCAAATTGCGCAATCGCGCCCCAGCATTTTTCGCGTTCGTAAATGTGCAACACGTCTTCAAGCGTGAGCGGCTCGAAGAAAAGTTTGTCGCTCGTGTCATAGTCGGTGGAAACGGTTTCCGGGTTGGAATTCACCATCAAGGTTTCAAAGCCGTCTTCCTTGAGGGCGAACGCCGCATGGACACAGCAATAATCAAATTCAATCCCCTGGCCGATGCGGTTCGGCCCGCCGCCCAGGATCATCACCTTTTTCTTTGATGTCTTTTTGATCTCATCATCGCCGCGGTCGTAAGTCGAGTAGTAGTAAGGCGTGTAAGCCTCGAACTCGGCGGCGCAGGTGTCCACGAGCCGGTAGCTGGGCGCGAGGCCGAGTTTTTTCCGCAACGCGCGGATTTTGTCCTCGGTGGTGCCGGTCAAATGCGCGATTTGCCGGTCGGAGAAACCCAGGCCTTTGGCTTTGGCTAACAATTCAGAGTCGAGTGATGGCATCGGCGCGAAATTAAATTCGTGATAGTAAGCCGCAAAATATTCGCCATGTCCAGTAAGGAGTGGTTTCACGCTTGCTGCCGGGGCGGGTTTGCGTTACCAAAAGCGGCGTGAAAAAACTTGGGCAACGGCTGCTGTGGTTGTCGCTGTTCGTTCCGGTTCTCGTCTCCGCGCAAATTGATCCGGTCAAGCGCGATCTGATTCAGTTAGGCCTCAACGAGGCGTTTGAAGGCCACGCGCCGTTTGCCGGTTACGCGTTTTACTATCACAACCAGCCGGATTTCCTGCGCACGAACCTGACGCTGCGGCTGGCGCTCGCACCGGTGTATCTGGATTCCGAATTCGGCTTTGTCGGCGGGCTGGGGCCGCACACGGACTTTGCCATCGGTCTGGCGGGCGGCGGTTTTGCGGACAGTTACAACGAAATCCACGGCGGCACATACTATCCCAGCCAATCCTTTGAAGGTAGTGGCGGCGAAATCTCGGCGAGCGTCTATCATTTGTTCAATCCCGCCGACCAGATTCCGTTGAATCTGATTCTGCGCGGTACGGCGCACTATTCCACTTTTGCCCGCGCCGACAGCACGTCGCCCGCGTTCCAACTGCCGGAGGATCGCGGCGAGTTCAGCGTACGCACCGGTTTGCGCTGGGGGGGCATCGAACCGACGTTGTTTCCGGCGCTCGCGATGGAACTGACCGTCTGGTATGAAGGGCAGTTCCGCACCGCGTCGGGCACGTATGGATTCAACGGCGATCGCGCAGTCGAAGATCAATCGCATTTGTTTTGGGCGGAAGCGGCGCTGTCCTACACGCTGCCCAAGAGCCAGCAAAATTTTGACGTGCGACTGATGGCTGGCACGAGCGTGGACGCCGACCGTTTCAGCGCGTATCGCCTCGGCGGATCTTTGCCGCTGGTGTCGGAATTCCCGCTGTCGTTGCCCGGTTATTATTTTCAGGAAATCAGCGCGCGGCAATTTGTGCTGCTCAACGCGAATTACCTCCTGCCGCTTGACAAGAGCCAGCGTTGGAATCTCAACGTAAACGCGTCCAGCACGGTCGTGGATTATTTGCCCGGCGAGGGGCAGCCCGGCAACTGGCTTAGCGGCGTGGGCGGCGGCATTTTATATCGCGCGCCGTCCGACCGTTTCAAAATCATGGTCGCTTACGCCTACGGCGTGGATGCCATCCGGTCGCAGGGACGCGGCGCGCAAAGCATCGGCCTGCTGATGCAATGGGATTTGAGGCCGACGCATGGCGAAGGGTTCCATCCCGCGCATCCCAATCACTGGCGCGGCTGGCAATGGTTTTTGGGCGACTAAAAAGGACGCGCGAAAATTTTTGCGGGTGCCGCGCCTTGCGCACAGGATTCGATTCAACTTGCGCAAAGTGCCGGCGCTTGGTTCATTATGAAGGCGGTTGCGCATATGGTGGAATTGGCAGACACGCTACTTTGAGGTGGTAGTGGGGCAACCCGTGCAGGTTCAAGTCCTGCTATGCGCACCAAAATTTCAATTTCCCCCGTGACACGGCATCAAACACACCGGGGCCTCGCTCCTCGGGACGAGCGGCTCTTTGTCGCCCGGCAACTCCCCGCGTTGCGCGCCGCCGCTGCCGACCTCTGCTGGCTGCTCGACCGCGGCTACGCCCCGCGCTCCGCCATCGAATTGGTGGGCAACCGGCACAACCTCACCTGCCGCCAGCGCATGGCCGTCTCCCGCCACGCCTGCGCTCACGAAGACGTTCAACGCCGCCAAAAACTCCGCGTCGAACCCGGCCAGCTTCACGGAAATGAACTCTGGCTCGACGGCTACAACGTCCTGACCGTCCTCGAAAGCGCGCTGGCCGGCGGGATTGTCCTGCTGTGCCGCGACGGTTGCTGCCGGGACATCGCCGGCATTCACCGGCGCTATCGCAAAGTAAATGAAACCCTTCCCGTTCTGCGCCTGGTCGGCGAAACCGCCGCGGCCCTGGGTGCCAGCCGTTGCCGCTGGTGGCTCGACCAGCCGGTTTCCAACAGCGGACGCCTCAAGGCCCTCATTCTGGAGGAAGCCGTCCGCGCCGTCTGGAACATGGAAGTGGAATTGACCTTCAGTCCCGATCACGTCCTCTCGCATACCGGCGAGATCATCGCCACGTCCGACGGCATCGTGCTCGACCGTTGTCAACGCTGGGTGAACCTCGCCCGGTTGATTATCGCCGATCACCTCCCACAGGCGCGGCTCTTGGATTTGGCGCCCACCGGAGACTGACGATGCGAAACGGAGCGCGGACCGCCAGGTCCGCGAGTCCTTGTTTGATTCGGATTTCGAGTTTCAGACTTCGGATTTTTTCATGGCCTGCCATCAGACTTGCGTTCCGGCTCCATTCCACGCAAGAGAAAGGCATGGTTTATCAAAAACAAATCCTGCTGGAGACCCGGGGCCACCGGCACCTGCACGACGTGACGGCGGACGTGGCGCGGATCGTCCATGACTCCGGCGTGCGCACGGGTACGGCGCACGTGTTCAACGTCGGCAGCACCGGCGCCCTGGGCGCCATCGAATACGAGCCGGGCCTGCTGGAGGACCTGCCCGACCTTCTGGACAAACTCATTCCGCCGGGCCGCGACTACGGACACGAACAGGCCTGGCACGACGGCAACGGCCATTCGCATTTGCAGGCCACGCTGCTGGGGCCGTCCCTGACCGTGCCGGTGGCCGACCGAAAGCCGGTGCTGGGCACCTGGCAGCAAATCTTCCATCTGGAATGCGACATCAAACCGCGCCGCCGTACCATCGTGGTGACGGTCTCCGGCGAGTGAGGTTTAGTTTTCCGTGAAGACGAAGGCGCCGTAGCCCACCACGCGGCCGCGTCCGCCCGAAGTGTCGCCGGAATTCCGCAAATCCACGGGGCGGCACCGCAGGCCGCGCTCCTTCGCCACGCACAGGAGTCCACGAATCGGCTGGCAACCGCACGCCCGGTCGCCATCCAGTTCCTCCCCGTTCAACGACTCGATGGCGCGGGCCGTCTCGCGGTCAATTTGTTGCGCCGTCTGATAATCGTGGTAGTGACTCAAGTCCGAGCTGACGACGATGCAGGTTTCTCTGCCGCCCCAGAGCTCGTTCAACACCGCTCCGACCTCATTCGGCGTGGCGTCGCCCACAACCAGCGGGACCAGTTTGAATTCGCCCAGCGCGATTTGCAGAAACGGCAGATGCACTTCCAGGCTGTGTTCGCGCTGGTGCGCGGCATCCAGCGTCGTTACCCGCGGCAACGCGCGGACCCGCGCGAGCGCCTCCTCATCCACGGGAATGGGGCCCAGCGGCGACTGGAAAACCGATGCACTGCTGGCGGCCAATCCGGGAAATGCCACGAAGTGCGACGGCCCCAGCAGCACTACGCGCTTGAGCGCGCCACGCCCGCGCGTCAGGCAGGCGTAGGCCGAGCCGGCGATTGGCCCGGAATATGGGTAGCCGGCATGAGGCGCGATGATGGCTTTCGGAATTGTGTCAGAGACTGTTTTCGCGGCCGCCAGAAAACCGTCCACCATCGTCCGCAGTTCTTCCGGGTTCTCCGGATAAAATTGTCCCGCCACCGCCGGCAGACGCACCGCCGGGGTTTCTGCTGCGGGCTTGAATTGGGCGCGCATTTTCATTTCAAGTTCACCCGGCGCGGCAGCCGACGATGGTAGGCGGCCAGGCCATCACCGGTGCGGACGTTCAGTGGTATCCTAGACAAATACAAAATCACTGTAAGAATTGGCCAAGAAAGGTCAAGTGACGTGTTATTGCTGCAACGGCAAAGCCAAACACTTCGCCAATTTCCGAAACAAGAACCGTGTCGTGCGGCGTTTTCGCTGTGTCAGATGCGGGAAAACCTTTTCCGAGCCTCAACCGCTGGACGGCCTGAGAATCGAAACCCAAAAGGTCAATGATGTTATTCGGCTTTTACCACGACCAAGCCGACGCCAGCACAGGCATCAAAGCTGACAGACCCTGATTGGACAGCACAGGAAGTGACTGACGCCGTTTCCAAGCCAGAAGCTTGTACAATCTAGCAGGCTGCTGAAAAACTAGAATTTGCGGTTTTTTGCTTATGCAAGTCATTGATTATCAAGACCCGATTTTGGGCGATTTCAAATTGCATGGGCTTTTCAGCAGCCTGCTAGTGTCCCGTTACCCGAAGTTGGCACGCTTTTTAAGAATAACTTGTCAGCCAATATGATAAAAAGATTGACTAATTCAAGCACTTGTCTAAAATAGTTTCATTAGTTCACTTGAAGAAAAGTGCTCGAAGAAAGGTACCTATGAAAAAAACAAATTGTTCGATTCGGTTTTCGTCCAATTCCCCAATTCTTACACATTTGATCGTAATGGTTGCGGTGTGTGTGAGTCTGTTGCCGATGGCCGGCCACGGCAATACTCTAAGCTGGTCGGGTGGCAGCAGTGTCTCCGGCAACTGGAACGACAGTGCCAACTGGGGGAGCGTAGGCACGCCTGCCAACGGCGACACGCTTATATTTGGAGCCATCGCAACGTCGCGATTGGCGACCACAAACAATCTATCCAATCTGGTTTTGAATCAGATTCGATTTAATGGTTCGAGCGGCGGCTTTGCGCTGTATGGGAATGCGTTCACGCTCACAAATTCCATCATGGCCACCAACACCCCGGGCGCCAACACAATCAATGACAGCTTAACCGTTGCCACGGCTGACGTGACCATGCTGGTGAGCAACAGCGCCACCCTCACGTTGAACGGCCAGATCAACGGGACGGTGGGCATCACAAAGACGGGCGGAGGCACGCTCCTTTACCAAAACAGCTCCGGGAGTAATCCCTATTCCGGCACGACCCGGGTCAACGCGGGCACACTGCAATTGAATGTCAGCGGCACTGCGGCCTTTGGTGGACCGCTGATCATCGGCGACGGCTCCGGCACGGCTGCCACGGTCCGCCATCTTCAGTCCACGGAGATCAGCGACGTGTTGCCCATCACGATCAACCTCGGCGGCCTTCTGGATCTGAATGGTTTTAGTGAACTCATCAGCACAAGCCTCGCACTCAACTCGGGAAGCATATCAACCGGTACCGGCACTTTGACCTTATCTCCGAACGCCACGATTACCTTAAGCACTGTTTCTGCCGTGCCGACCATCAACGGCAATCTGAACGTCGGCAGTTCCGGCACCTGCACGATACAAGGTTCGGGTTACCTCAACATTAATGCGGTCGTCAGCGGAGTCGCCAACATCGTTAAGAACGGTTCGGTTAATGTCTTTTTGGACAACGCAAACACATTTAACGGCTCCTTCACCGCGAACGGCAGTGGTTATGTGGAAATCGCCACGTCTACGGCGCTCGGCAGCACGAACGGTGGCACCGTCATAAACAGCTCCGTTCAGTTGATCATTAATAGCGGCGTCAACGTCATCAATGAAAACCTGACGATGAACAGCACGTATGCCAACGGTGCCATCTGGCTCGATGCGTCCGCCGTCAGTTCTTGGACGGCCACGAACATCACGTTGAGCGCAACCACAACGATTTCGGTGGCCAACGGCTCTACACTGACGCTAATTGGCCCGATCAGCGGCCCCGGCGGCGTCACCAAGACCGGCCCCGGCACGCTGACGTATTCGGGCAATAATGGCAACACGTACACCGGACCAACGATCGTCAACAACGGGTTGTTGCAGTTGGGCAACACGCAGGCCGGCATCCCCTATGGCTCCCTGACCATTACAAACGCAACCGTGCGTGATTTAAATGATTATGGACTTAATGGTGGCCAGGTTCCAATCACTGTCCAGCGAGGCGGAGTCTTCGATTTGAACGGGCACTTCGACGAATTTGCCAATAGTTTGACGCTCAGCGGAGGCGGAACCGTCAACTTGGGAAGCGGGGGAACACTGCAAATGTTGGGTTTTCCAACTGCGATTACCAACTTGAGTGGAAATGGCGCCATAAACGGTTCGGGCTACCTCCAACTCAATGCCAACCCATGCACGATTTACGTGGCGGATGGCACTTCACTGGACGTGTTCCCCAATGTGGCTGGCCCGGCCGCAATCACAAAGACCGGTGCTGGAACCCTGAATTTCCGGAGTGCCAATTCCTACACCGGACTCACAACCATCAGCCAAGGCTACCTTTGGGCGTATAATCCTTTGTCCCTCGGCCAGACCATCAATGGGACCGTGGTGAGCAGTGGCGCCACTCTTGTTTTGGCCGGTAGTATCGGAATTACCAACGAATCGTTGACACTCAACGGGCCGGGCGCAGCCTCGGATTATGGCGCGCTGGACGTTGAGGACAGTCCGGGAACCAATATCTGGGCCGGTCCGATTACTTTGAATGCGGACAGCACGTTTGACCCTTGGTACGCCAACAGCGGGTTGCGGATCATCGGTCCCATCTCGGGTTCCGGGGGAGTGATTAAATTAATCAAAAGCAGCGGGACGTTATCTCTCGAGGGCACCACCGCCAATACTTACGCTGGCACGACGACCGTAAGCAGCGGCACCTTGTTGCTCGGCAAATCTTCCGGCATAAAAGCAGTTCCCGGCCCGCTGGTCATTGACAGCAACACAACGGTTCGCCTCCTCAACAATTTTCAAATAGACAGTTACACGACTCCGGTCACGATGTCCGATTTCAGTTTGCTGGATCTTGCCGGATTCAACGAATGGATCGGTCCCCTCAGCATCCAGGGCGCCCAAATCACCTCCGGCGCCGGAACACTGTATCTCGGCGGCAATATCGTGGTCAACCCTAGCACGGTGGCCCAGTCGGTCATCAGTGGCAAGGCCAGCATTTGGAATCAAACCATTACCATTACCAACTCCGGCTACTATTATGTCCCGGACTTGGTGATCAGCGCGAATGTCAGCAGTGGCGGTAGCGGTGGCCAGGGTTTGATCAAGGATGGTGACGGCGATGTCAGCCTGACTGGCAGCAACTCCTTCATCGGCCCGGTCACCATCAATCGCGGCTTCTTATCGGCGCAGACGTCAGCGGCACTGGGCAACACTAATACTCCCGCCACAGTCAACAATGGGGGCAGCCTTTTCCTGAACGGCGGTGTGCTGGACTTCGGGCTGAAACCACTCGTTTTGAATGGCCCCGGCAACGGTTTCAGCATTAGCGCGTTGTACTGCAATGGCACTTGCTCTTGGGGCGGCAACATCACTTTGAACAGCGACAGCACGGTCTGCCCGGAGCCCGGGGCGTCGCTCAATCTGACCGGAGCGCTCAGTGGCCCGGGCGGAATCACCGAGGTGCCGCTCGGCACCTATGACGGCGGCACGTTGATTTTTGCCGGGTCTGGCGCAAATACATACGCCGGTCTCACCACAGTCAATGGCGGCACGCTGTTGCTGAACAAGACGGCTGGCGTCAATGCTGTGCCCGGCAATCTGGTCGTCAACGGAACTGTGCGCTTGGGTGCAAGCCAACAAATTGCCGATACCGCTGATGTCATGGTCAACCAGGGATTGTTCGATCTGGGCGCTTACGACGAATATATTGACACCTTGCGCGGCTGGGGCACGGTTAACTTTGGCTCCGGCGGTTGGATCTACCTCGGCCTGAACAACGGTAGCAGCGAGTTCGACGGCTCATTTACAGGAATTGGTTACGCTCCGGGATTCACCGTGGGTAAAACCGGTAGCGGCACCTTCACCATGACCGGCACCAACACCTTCTCCGCTGGCAACACTGCCATCCGGGCAGGCAAGATGGTGATCAACGGCTACCAGCCGCAAAGTCCTGTGATTGTGTCCAACGGTGCCACGCTGGGCGGCAGCGGCACGGTCGGCACCATCGCCGCTTCGGGAAATATTTCTCCCGGTACCAGCCCCGGCATTCTTACCAGCAGCAATGTCACCTTCACCTCCTCCGGCAACTTCACTGTCGAACTCACCGGCCCGAATCCCGGCGTCGGCGGCTATGACCAGTTGAACGTGACCGGCACAGTTTCCCTCGCCAACGCCACGCTCATGGTTGTTCCCGCATTCGCCACTCCCGTGTCCATCGGCCAGAAGTTCATCATCATCAACAATGACTTGTCGGATGCCATCAACGGCACGTTCAGCGGCCTTGCGGAAGGTGCGACCATTACGGTGGGCGGTTACAAATTTATTATCTCGTACGCCGGCGGCACCGGCAACGACGTCGTGCTCACTCTCACCGCGCTCCCTGGCGCGGTGGCCGGCTTCACTGTCACTTCCGGCAATGGCAGCCACGGCATTGATCCCAACGATTGCAACAATCTCAGCCTCGTCATCACCAATACGGCGGGCACACCGATGACCGGCATCAATGCGACGCTTTCAACCACCACCGAAGGAGTGCTGATCACTCAACCGTACGCGACCTACCCGAACATTCCGGCCAATGGCAGCGGGACCAACATCGCGCCGTTCCAAATCTCCACGCTGCCGTCCTTTGTTTGCGGCAACACCATCAATCTTCAGTTGATCGTCAATTCCAGCCTCGGCTCGTTCACGATGAATTATGTGTTGAACACCGGCGAATCAGCCGCCCCGACGCGGTTTGACAACAACACTATCACCAATGTGCCGGACATCGGCACCATTGAATCCACCAACAACGTCACTTCCTGGTCCGGCGGGCCGATCACCAAAGTTACGGTTTCGCTCTGGCTGGTGGCACCGATTGATTCCGACCTGAATCTGTCATTGATCTCACCCGACGGCACCACGGTGCCATTGTCCACCGCCAACGGAGCCGGTGCTAACTTCGGCAGCGGAAGTGCGGATGCCAGCCGCACGACGTTTGACGATTCGGCGGCCACGGCCATCACGGCCGGATCACCACCTTTTGTTGGCACGTTCCGTCCGCAATCACCTCTGTCCGCCTTCATCGGCACTTCGCCGAATGGTGCATGGCGATTGCACATTCAAGACAGTTTTGGTTCGGGCAGTCCGGACACCTTGCGCAACTGGTCACTGTTCCTCTCCGGCACAGCCTGTTCTTCAGGCAGTGGTTTCTGCGACGTGTGCATGCCCGCTGAAACGAATGCCATCACCACCGGTGACGCAGTTCAAACCGGCCGCTGGATTGGCAACCTTGTCGTGGCAAGTTGTGGCACACCGAAAACCTGGCCGGGAACTATTGCCGGCTCTTTTCACTTTGATGAATACTCGTATATCAACACGTCGCCCGCTGATGCTTGCGTGACGGTGGAATTGCAGTCTCCCAGCAACATTCTGGCGACCGCCTATCTCAATAGCTTCGATCCGGCCAATATTACGATGAACTACCTGGGCGACGCTGGCAACAGCACCCACGGTGGCCAGACTACTTTCTCCTGCACCGTGCCCGCAGGAGCCACGTTCCTGGTGGTGGTCACCGAAGTCATTGCCAACGCCGGCACGCAGCCTTACATCCTTCAACTCAGCGGCCTGCCTTGTCCGCCGCCGACCCTGAGCATCCAGCCCGTGCCGGCCAACAAAGCGCGCCTTTACTGGCCGACTTGGGCCGGCGGTTACAAGCTTGAAGCCACGCCGTCACTGCTCCAGACCAACTGGGCCTACGTCACGAACGAACCCATCGTCTCCGCGTTGAAATACAACGTGACCAATTCCGCCATGAATCCGACGAACCGCTTCTACCGCCTGCATAAGCCATAACAAACGCTCAAGCAGCGCGGTTCTCTCGCATTGACCTCCGGCCTGCCCGGAGGTCACTTTTTTTCGCGGGGACATGTCCGGAAACAGGTTGGTCCTGGGTCGGTCCCCACTCATGAGTGAAATTACGTTTGCCTGCCTGCAATGCTGCCAAACCCCGTCTATTGACCAAACGGCACCTGGTCGCCGCGTGGAATGCCCAGCTTGTCTGTAGTAATCTGAATACTTGGGTTAATATTGGCACCACCACCGCCGACGGCGGCGGGTTGCTCCAGTTCGTTGACCCCAACGCGTCAGCGTATCCGCAGCGGTTCTATCGTTTCACCTGGCCTGAACTGCCTTGCGCTCGTGGCAGCGCCGCACGCGCCGCGTTCGCCACCGAGTTTCGCCCCGTTCAACGACTCGATGGCGCGGGCCGTCTCGCGGTCGGTTTGTTGCGCCGTCCGATAGTCGTGGTAGTGACTCAAGTCCGAGCTGACGACGATGCAGGTTTCCCGGCCGCGCCATCCGTTGGCCAGAGGCCGGGAATCACCACGTCGCAGCGCGGACACGTGCCGCGGGAAGTGATTTTGTATTCCTGGATCAAGTAGCCGCAGCGCGCAATCAGGGTTTCGCCGCAGCCGGGGCAGCGCGTGTTTTCCCACCCGCCCACCCGGCCGGGCGCATTGCCGGCATAGACGAAGCGCAACCCCGCTTCGATTCCAATCTCCGCCGCGCGCAGCAAGTCGTTGACCTGCGTCGGGCGCGGGCCGGTCATTTTGTAATCCGGATGGAATGCAGTGACGTGCCACGGAATGTCACGGCTCACCGAAACGAGAAACCGGGCGATGTCCCGAAGTTCCTTCGGGTCGTCGTTGAAGCCCGGCACGACGAGGGTCACCACTTCCAGCCAGATGCCGCGTTGGTGGACCATTTTGATGGTTTCGGTCACGTGGTCGAGTGTGCCGCCGAGCGTCCGGTAGCGGCGATCATCAAAGCCTTTCAAGTCCACCTTGTAAGCCACGATCCAAGGCTGGAGAAAATCGAGCGCTTCCGGCGTCGCGTTGCCATTGGAAACAAAAGCGCACATCAAACCTTGCGCCCTGGCCGGCTGGAAGACGGACACGGCCCATTCGGCGGTGATGAGCGGTTCGTTGTAACTCGACACCACCAGTCGCGCGCCGTGCCGTTGGGCCGCGTTCACTAATTCTTCCGGGGTGGCCGTCTGGAAAGGCGCGGACGCCGATTCATCGCGCAGCACCTGGCTGGTCACCCAGTTCTGGCAATACGAACAATGAAAATCGCAGCCCAACATGCCGAAGGTGAGCGCGTCGCTGCCGGGATGCACATGGAAGAACGGCTTTTTCTCCACCGGATCACAAGCCACGCCGGCAGTATAGCCGAACGGCACGCGCAACTGGCCGCCGTCATTGAAGCGTACCTTGCAAATCCCGCGCCGACCCGGCGCTATCAGGCACCGGTGACCGCACGCCACGCAACGGATCCGGTCGTCCTCCGGTTTCCAAAGCACGCCCACGCTGGTGTGACGGTCGAGCAAGTTGGCCAGCGTACCGCCCTTTTTCGGGCGCTGGACCACGGGCGACAGAGCCTTTGAAGCCGGGTCCGTTTTTGCTGCTTTCACTGTCTCAATCTCGCGCATCTTTACTTTGCAGGGAAGGCCGTCCGGTCAACATCGCACTTTCTTCCGCCACAAACAACCCGGGCGGCAATCTTCAACCCGCCCAGGTCAACGCCGGCCGCGCGCCACGATGAACTTTTCCGCGTATTTGCCCAGCAGGTCGGCCTCCAGGTTCACCGCGTCACCGACTTTTCGCTCGCGCAAGGCCGTGATTTCGCAGGTGTGGGGAATAATCCAGATGCGGAAACTTTTTTTCTGCACGCCCGCCACCGTGAGGCTGATGCCGTCCACCGCCACCGAGCCTTTGAAGACAATGTAACGCATCACTTCCGGCGGCGCGGCGATGTCGAGCACGTGGTCCTGCCCCGCGCGTTCCCAGCGGATGATTTTGCCCACGCCGTCAATGTGGCCGGTCACGAAGTGCCCGCCAAACTCGCCGTCCGCGCGCAACGGCCGTTCCAGATTCACGAGCGAACCGGGTTTGGTGAATTGCAGGTTGGTTCGCCGCCACGTTTCCTGGAGCAGATCGAATTGGGCGAGCTTGAATTTCCCGCGCGTGGCCACCTTTACCGCCGTCAGACAACAGCCGTTCACCGCCAGACTGCCGCCCAGCTTCAAACCGCGGCCGGTCGCGCTGGCGCGCACGGTCAGTTCAATGGCTTTCGCCGCCGGCTGGATGCGCTCGACGGTCCCGGCTTCTTCAACAATGCCTGTGAACATAAAGTGGGTCAGGCGTCCCGCCTGGCTCCAGATTGTGGGAAATTTTTTCCCAGCACGCCAGAAAGTTTAACAGTCGGAGACAGGCAAGACGCCCGTCCTACTCTACCCGCGCCGTCAGCAGCAAATCCGGCCCGAGCCGCTTCCATTCAACGTCGCGAAGTCGAACCACCTCTGCCAGACTCCTGGCGCCCTCTCCCGCGACAGCCTTGCGCGAATCGCGCCCGCCCAGGATTTTCGGCGCGTAAAAAAACGACACGCGCTGCGCCAAACCGCCGAGCAAAAACGACGCGTTCACTTTCCCGCCGCCTTCCACGAGCAGGCTCGTGACGTTTTCCGCGCCCAGCTTTCGCATGAGCCAACGAAGATCAATTTGTTGGTAGGGCGCGTCACTCCGTGCGCGCCGTTTGGTGGCGGGCGCAACGATGACATTCACCCGCTTGGCCAAAGCAGCGACGCGGTTTTTCGGCGCGTATTTGCTCACGACAATCGTTGTCAACGCCGCGAATTCGTCACTCACAACTTTCGCCGCCAACGGCGTCCGCGCCATCGAATCCAGGATGATGCGCCGTAGTATTCGATGTTGGATGCCTGCCGGGCCATAGCTTCCGAGCGAAGGCCGGTTCGATGTTGGATGTTCGATGTTTCCTTTGGAATCGGCGTTTGTACGAAAGGTCAACGATGGATCATCAGCCAGAATCGTATTGATCCCGACCAGAATCGCATCCGCCCCCTGCCGCAATTTCATGCCGTGCGCCCGCGCGGCTTCGGCGGTGATCCATTTCGATTCACCCGTTGCGGTGGCGATTTTGCCGTCCAGCGTCATTGCCGCTTTGACAGTGACGAACGGCCGACGATGGACAATCCAGTGGTTGAACGCTTCGTTGAGTCGCTCACATTCGTCGGCCAGCTTTGTTTGGAGTCCCGCCTTCAGGCGGTTTGAGCGAGATGCGTTGTCCTTGCCGCGTGAACGCGGAACTCCAAACGGCTCAATCGCGATGCCGGCATGTCGCAAAATCTTGAAAGCGCGGCCGGAATGTTTCGGATTCGGATCCGTTGTGCCGACAACCACGCGTTTGATTTCCGCCGTGATGATGGCTTCCGTGCAAGGCGGCGTGCGGCCGTGCGTGCAGCAGGGTTCGAGCGTCACGTAAAGCGTCGCGCTTTTCGTCGAATATCTGCGCTTTTGCGCATCGCGAAGCGCCTCGATTTCCGCGTGTGGTTCGCCCGCGTGCCGGTGCCAGCCGCGTCCGATGATTTTGCCGCCCTTCACCAGCACCGCGCCGACCATCGGATTGGGCGAAGTCGCGCCGTAGCCGCGCCGGGCGAGGCGGATGGCTTGTCGCATGTAATTCAAATTTTCTTGAGAAAAGAATTTTTGGCGCGTGTCCATTGTAAGCGCGAATCAACGCTAAAACAGACCCACCTGCCGCAGCAGGAAGTATTCATTGAGCGGGTTGTCATCAGTGATTTGAATTTTAGGATCAGGGTTAAGGATATTCTTGATGGGAATCTCCTGCGAAACTACCAGTCCGAGATAGGCGGGCAGATCTCCAGAGGTGTCCCATTCCAATAAATCGTTTTTTGCGCCGGCAGGCATGCGCGCCGCCAGTTGTTCGAGAGTTGGTATTTCGATGGGATCCATGGAGGCCAATAAATGCACTCCCGACCTTTCAACCGATGGGAAGCAACGCACATACGGGAATGATTCCTGGAGAGAGCGAATTACGGCCTGTGCCGCCACCGCTTTTCGGCCTGAGAACCAAATCAGGGTGTCGCCGATTACGTCGGTTCTTATGTGTGTCTTCACCGGAATTCCGTCTGGGAACCACATCTGGAGAATGCCGTTGGGTTTCAAATGCTGCCGGGCCAACGCGCAGAACTCTTTGGAAAAGAGCAGGCTGGAACCCGCCGCGGATACCGGTGGCGGCGGGTCAACCGCGATGACGTCAAATTTTTTCGAGGTGCGTCTGAAATAACGTCTGCCGTCGTCAATGATGATATGCCCGTTTGGATCATTGACGAAGCGCGCGGCATCCGCGTGATAAAATCCAAAAGCCTTCGTCACACTCGGCACCAGTTCCACCGCCGTTGTGTCAATATCCCAGCTCAAAGCTGAACGATAAGTCGTACCCATGCCAAAACAAATAACCAGTGCCGATTCAGGTTTTCCTCGATGCAAGGCCAGCGGCAGATGAACCATGAATTTGGTGATGGGTGTCAAGTAGGTCATGCCCATACCGTTGACCAAAAGCACTTTGTGCGACCCTTCACCGGCGGAAATGACGGAAGCGGCGTAGTCCCGCCGCACCTCTATGCTTTTAGAGAAACTCGATACCAGCCCTTGAAAATCTCCGGAGAAAAACAGTGAACAGACTATGACCGCACTGGCAGTCAGCCCCGATCCCAAGCGTTGCCACCGGGACAGGGATTTCCAGCCGAGGAGATAAAACACGAAAAACGGCAGGCTGAGGAGGATTAATGCGTGTCGCTCACTGATCCAGGGCAACAGAACATAAGAGGCGAAGATCGGTCCCAGAATGCAACCGAGGACATTGACCGCATAAGCCTTCCCGGCAACAGCCGGATCGCCGGTGGCGTATTCATCTATCAAACTCGGAGTCAAATATCCCAGGATGGCGCAAAGCGGGCAAATGCTGGCCAGCACAATAATTGCGCTGATGGCATCAATTGCAGCCACCCAGTCCATTTTCACGAATCTAGGGTCACCAGCCAGAATGGGGAGAAAAACCGCGATAACCAGAAGACTCATCAATTTGGCCGTCGGCCACAGTGATTTTTTTTTGAGATTGTGGCGATACCACAATGAGCCGAGAAAAGTGGCGCCCAGATAGGTAAAAACGATCAAAGCAAAGGAATATACCTGCGTTTTCAAAACCGGCGTGAACGCGCGAGTCCAGACCACCTCCATGGCCATCGCGCCAAAACCGGTCGAAAACAAAATCCACTTGATGAGCTGGCGGCGGGCATTGCCGGGTGAGGATAAGTTGCCCGGTCCGGCTGAACGTTCCGCTTCCGTCAAAGCAATGACCACGAAACCTCGTTGCTTCCAGCCCAGATAACCGCCGATGACGGCGATGGTGAAATTGCCTGCGGCAGCCACCCAAAGGGTGTGGCGAAACCCCAACAGTTCCACCAGAACAACGGCAGCCAAAAGAGTGCCGCTCATCGCGCCCAGCACGTTGGCCAGGTAGAGAAAGCTGAAACTTTCCGTGTTTTTATAATCCCGCTCCCGGACGTAAGCCATCATCAAGGGAAAGGTCGCACCCATGAACAGGCACCAGGGCAGAATGGAAAACGCCAGAACCAGTGCCGATAAGGAAAGGTAGCCGATGGAATTGGTTTGACCCGTTGCCAGCAAAAAATACTCACCCGCCGCGAAGAGCTTCGGAACCGCAAACGCCCCCAGCCCAATCAATAATTCCGCGCCAGCGTAAAAGACGACCGCCGAAAGCCCGGTTTTCTCAACCAGTGAAGCAATGAATCGCCCGCCCACCCAGGCTCCAACGGCCAGTCCCAGCATAAATACCGACAACACTACGGAAAGTACCGGAGTAATGATTCCGAAGGAGGCAAAAGCCATTCGCGTCCAAACCACTTGATAAGCGAGGCTGCAAAACCCGGACACAAAGAACAGGAAGAACAAAACCCGGCGCGTGAATTGGTTCATGCGGCCTACCCTCTACACGTCATGCGTGTCCGGGACAAGCTTCAAAAACCTTGGGCCGGGGGAACGTAGCGGCGCCTCGGCAGAGAGCCGCCATCTGAAAAAACGGAGAAAAGAAGTGCGGCGGTCTGCCGACGCGCTGCTACGCCATAATCAGATTTGGCGAAGTCATGCCGCAGCCGCGCCGGGCGAGCCGGAGGGCGAGGCGCATGAATTGGGCGTCAAACATCGCCGCGCATCGTAGCCGCTGACGCTTGCCGCGCCAAAGCCAAAAGGCGACGGCGGGGAAAAGGCTCAAACGGAAAGGGCTGACAGGCGGAAAAGAAAATAATCAGCGATTTCTCTTGCTAATCTTTGGTAAAAGATGCGAGAATGTTCACCGGGTCCGCAGTTTGGCGTGAAGCACGGTTGGCTTCAGGGGTTGCCTCTCAACGGACTGTTTTTCAAATGCGAGCGCAAACTTCAGTCGGCAGCAGAATGTCTCAACGGCATTTTTTCTCTGCTCATCCAAGCACGGGATTCCGATCCATTGTCACACATCTTGTCATGAGGATTTTACTGGCCGTCTCAATCATAACCTTTTTCGCAATTCACGCCGCCGCACAGAGCGCAGACTCTAAAAAGAAAGCGCTTCGCGAAGACTGGTTATTCATGAATTGCCTTGTGAAAACCTTAAATGTTCGACCTGCGGAATTGCGCGACCCTGTCAACCCGGATCGCGCTTTCGATCCTACTACGGGTAGGAACTTTTTTTATGATAAGGACAAGGAGCAGTGGATAGATGCAAAAACAGGGGAGGCTATTTGTCCGAAAACAGGAAGTGCTGGCCCCAACGTCGCTGCCCTTTACGAAGATTGGTTATTCATGAACTGCCTTGTAAAGACCTTAAATGTTCGGCCTGCGGAATTACGCGACCCCGTCAACCCGGATCGCGCTTTCGACCCTACCACGGGTAGGAACTTTTTTTATGATAAGGACAAGGAGGCGTGGGTTGATTCTAAAACAGGCGAACAGGTTTGTCCTCCGCCGACCGCGCCTAAAACCAAGGACGGCGTGAAAACCGCGTCGGTGCCTGCTCGTTTTGAATTGGGTCTTGGTTACAGTTACATGCACCCGGACGCTGAAGTGGTGAAGGACCTCAACGGATTCAACGTGTCCGGGTTTTACAACGTGAACTCGTGGCTCGCGGTCGGCGGCGAGTTCAGCGGCCTCTACGGCACGGTCACGGAGACCCGGCAGTTCATGGTCGGCGACATGAAGAAGGACTTTGATGTAAAGACCTCGTTGGACCGTTATTTCTATCTGTTCGGCCCGCAAGTGACGTGGCATCCGTGTGAACATGCCAAGGTTTTTGGCCACGTGCTGGTGGGTGGCGTGCATGACCGCAACGAAGTCAGTTTCCCCGACGGTTCCATGCGTTCCTCCGCCGATGCTTTTGCGCTGGCCGTCGGTGCCGGCGTGGATTTTCAGGTCACGCGCCATTTTTCCGTCGGCCCCTCGTTTGATTATGTGCCGACACACTTCACTTCGCCTACCGGGGACAATTGGCAGAACAACTGGCGCGTGGGTGTGGTCGGGAAAATAAGTTTTTAAGAGACCGCAGATTTCGCATTATTTCTCCCTTTCCTGTTGGTCGAGTCCGCGTTCACTTCATTTCGGCGCGACAAGTTGCGTTGAACGAATTGGATTTATTCCTCAAACAACGCCTCCGCGAATTGTTTCGCGTCGAACGGCTGCAAATCATCCGCCTGCTCGCCGAGGCCGATGAATTTGATCGGTAGGCCGAGTTCCTTCTGGATCGCCAGGACCATGCCGCCCTTGCTCGTGCCGTCGAGCTTGGTCACGACGAGACCGGTGAGCGGCACGGCCTTGTTGAACTCGCGCGCCTGGTTCAGCGCGTTCATGCCGGTCGTCGCGTCCAGCACGAGCAGCACTTCGTGCGGCGCGCCGGGCAGTTGTTTGCCGATGACGCGGTGCAACTTCTGCAATTCCTGCATCAGGTTGTGCTTGGTGTGCAAACGCCCCGCCGTATCAATGAAAAGAAAATCCATCTTGCGCGCCTGCGCGGCAGTGACGGCGTCGTGTGCGACAGACGCCGCATCCGCGCCGTAAGCACCGGCAACAACGTCGATTTTCAATCGCTGCCCCCACAGTTTGATTTGTTCGATGGCGGCGGCGCGAAAGGTGTCGCACGCGGCAAGCAAGGCGGTTTGACCGCGTGATTGAATCAAATGGGCGAGCTTGGCGGCGGTGGTGGTTTTGCCCGTGCCGTTGACGCCGACAACGGAAACCACCGTCGGGCCGTGCGCGGCCTTGATTAAATCGGATTTGTTCGCCGCGAGACTAGTTTCAACTTCGCGCCGCGCGATGGCGAAAACATCGAGGCCCGCACCGCCCTGGGTTTCGTAGGCGTGCTTCACGGTGGCGACAATTTGCGCGGTCACGGCCATGCCAAGGTCGGCGGCGATGAGCGCGGCTTCAAGTTCCTCGAGTGACGCCGCGTCGAGTTTCGGCGAACGCGTGACGATGCGTTTGATTTCGTGTGCCAGCTGGCTCTGCGTTTTTTGCAGGCCGGCTTTGAACTTGGAAAATAATCCCATAGGTCAGTCGAGAGTCGAAGGTCGAGGGTCGAAAGCCAAAATCCTTCCGATGTCCGATTGTGTTTGGAAATTTGGCGAGTTTGCGGCAAACATGAAAATTGGGGGAAGGTTGACGGCTTAACGACTTCCAACCGGCGCGGCACTCGACCCTCGACTCTCGACCTTCGACTTGAGCCTTTCGACGTGTTCATAGGGCAGTTTGACGGTGCCGATGAGCGGTTTGCCCTTGCTGAAACCGTGGCAATCGGAGCCGCCCGTCACGAGCAGGTGAAATTTGTCGGCAATTTCCAAATAGCGCTCGGCGGTCTTGGTCGAGTGCTTGGTATGAAAACATTCGATGCCGTCCAGCCCGGCGTCCACGAGCGCGGGAATGATTTCATCCGTGCGGTTCAAACCGGGATGCGCCATCACCGCGACCCCGCCGGCCTGGTGAATCAATTCAACGCCTTCCAGCGCGAACATCTTGGCTTTCGGCACCCACGCCGGACGATTTTTTTTGAGAAAACGCTCGAACGCCTCATCGGGCGTTTTACAAAGCCCGGCCTTTACCAGCGCGCGCGCCACGTGCGGGCGGCCGGGCGATTTGCAATTGGCCAGCGCAAAGACGGATTCCGCTTCGAGCGGTATGTTCAATCCGTTGAGGCGGGCGACCATTTCGCGGATGCGGTCCTGGCGGACGCTCTGGAACTTGGCGATTTCCGTGAGCAGCTTTTGATTCTGCGGGTCCACGTAATAACCGAGGAGGTGCAGTTCGGTGTCGTTGTGCTCGGCGGTGAGTTCCGTGCCGGTGATGAACTCGATGCCCGCTGCGCCGCAAGCCGCCGCCATGCGCGCGCAACCTTCGACCGAATCGTGGTCCGTCAACGCCAGCGCCGCAAAGCCGAGCCGCGCGCCGTGCCCGGTCAGTTCCTCCGGTGAAAACGTGCCGTCGGAAAAATGCGTGTGCAGATGTAAATCCGCGAATTTCATTCGCTCAGTCCAAAGTCAAAGGTCCAAAATCCAATGTCGGGGACAGTTCCACAGTTATTTAAATTTGCTCCCGCGCAAATTGGATTGGCGCAGGTAGCCCATAAAGCCGGAAATCAACCGGCTGACTTCGACGGTTCCAGCATGGAGTTCTTTGAACTCGACCGGAGATATATATGATTCGTCCAAAGCAACGTATAGTTGTGACCGCACTTCGCCACAGGAACCCTTGGCTGTTGACAAGAATTGGGAAAACTCCTTGTCACCCCCACGCTCAAAACCTTCGGCGATGTTTGACATGATCGAAATTGAGGCGCCGCGTATCTGCCCGCGCAATTCAAAATCTTTCACAAAGTCTTCTTGTTTCGAGACTTTGTAAACATGCCTGGTCAGTTCGCGCGCCTTCTGCCAGCTTAACATGTCTTCGAACCGTTCGATCTTCGCCATGGTCGTTTCCTTTCTCAAGTTTGGTTTTGCATCTTGCATTTTCAAAGCCACCAACCTGCCAACTTTGGACATTAGGCTTTGGACTTTGGACTACTTAACGATCCTCGCCGGCCGCATCAACTCGCCCTTGATTTTGTCCAGGATGCCGTTGACGAATTTGCCGCTGTCCTGTGTGGAAAATTTTTTGGCGATGTCCACCGCTTCGTTGATGCTGACAATAGGCGGGATGTCCTCGCGGAAGAGCATCTCATAAATCGCCAGCCGCATGATGTTGCGGTCCACCGCGG
Source organism: Limisphaerales bacterium (assembly GCA_003161635.1). Taxonomy (GTDB): domain Bacteria; phylum Verrucomicrobiota; class Verrucomicrobiia; order Limisphaerales; family UBA11358; genus UBA11358. The sequence goes on along the minus strand of PMOA01000051.1, from coordinate 3,626 downwards.
CGATCCGATGGAACTCCCAGTTCTTCGCGTGTTTTTTGATGTGCTCGTCAATCGCATCGCGATGTTCCAGGGCGCCGCGAATCAGCGGATCGGCGAACAGACGCATTTCGACCTCCCCGGCGGTGGGTGGTGGCAGTTCGACCGGCTGGCCCCACGTGGCCGGGCCTTTTTCCCCGGCGATGGCCGCCGCGCGCTGCGTGTCCCAGAATTCATTGAGCTCCCGATCCAGATTTTCCGGCGGGTTCAAATCGTGCTGAAACAAAAATTGCACGGCGCGTTCGCGCGCTTCGCGTCGCTTGCCCATAATTCAAAGTCTAAAGTCTAAAGCCCAAAGTCTAAAGCCCAAAGTCAAACAATGCGGAGACGACATCGGACATTGGACGTTGGACATTGGACATTGGACTGATAAATTTCGCGCATGAGCAAAGTCACAAAACTGCTGCATACGCGCTACCGCGTGAACGACCTGGAACGCACGATAAAGTTTTATCGCGACGTGCTCGGCCTCGAAGAAATCAAGCGGCACAAATCGCCGCGCGGCTCGGAACTGGTTTTTCTCAAAGCTCCCGGCAGCGAAGAGCAGATCGAAATCACGTATTTTCCCGGCAGCGGCCCGGTGCAGGTGCAACCCGACCTTACGCATCTGGCGTTCGAGGTGGACAACCTCGAGGAATTCGGCAAACACCTTGCGAAGCATGGCCTGAAATATTCCGACGGGCCGACGGCGAGTTCCACCGGCACGGTCTTCGCGTTCATTGACGCGCCGGAAGGTTACGAAATCGAATTGATTCAAAAGGGCAAGGGCGGTTACTGAATTTCAAGTCCGAAAACCCCAGACCCCAGACTCTAAATCCCAGACCCGAAATCATGAGCGTTCTTATTGTCGGTTCGACGGCGCTGGATTCCATCAAAACTCCAAACGCGGAAAATCCGCGGCTGCTCGGCGGTTCGGCCAGCCATGCCGCCGTGGCCGCGAGCTTTTTCAGCCCCGTAAAATTAATCGGCGTCGTCGGCGAGGATTTTCCGAAGAAATACCTTCAACTTTACCAGCGGCACAAGATTGACCTCGAAGGTTTGCAGATTTTGCCCGGCAAAACATTTCATTGGTCGGGCGAATACGAGGCGAACATGAACCACCGCCGCACGCTGGCGACGGAACTGGGCGTGTTCGAGACCTTCACGCCCACGCTGCCGAAGGCGCACCAAGCCACGCCGTTTGTGCTGCTGGCGAATATCGCGCCCGCGCTCCAGCTTCACGTGCTCGACCAGATGCGCCGGCCCAAATTCGTCGTGGCCGACACGATGGATTTATGGCTGAACATCGCGCGGGCCGATTTGATGAAGCTGTTGCCGCGCTTGGACGGCTTCGTGCTCAACGACAGCGAGGCGCAGCAATTGACCAAGGAAGACAACGTCTTCGCCGCGCTGAAAAAAATCCACAAGCTGGGTCCAAAGTATGTGATCATAAAAAAAGGTTCGCATGGCTCGATTCTGTCCGGGCCAAAGGGATTTTTCATCTGCCCGGCCTATCCGCTGCACACCGTCGAAGACCCGACCGGCGCGGGCGATTCATTCGTCGGGGGCATGATGGGTTATCTCGCCACCGCGAAAGGCTCGATTGACGACAACATCCGGCGGGCGATGATTTACGGCAGCGTCACGGCATCGTTCTGCTGCGAAGGCTTCGGCCTGACGCGAACGACGAAAATCAAACGCGCCGACATTGACCGGCGCGTGAAGGAATTGGAAAAGCTGACGAGGTTTTGAGTAGCAGCCGACGCCTGCCGGGTCGTAGCACTTGGTGCGAAGACTGGTAAGGAGGCTCATTCTGCCTTCTGCATTTGAGATGAGCCTCGTCACCTCGGCTGCTACGAAATTGCTTTGAACGAATCGGCAAGCTGTGTTCATCCACCCTCCGCAGTGCTGCTACGGAGGACGGGCGCAGTATTGCTACGGAGGACGGGTTCGTGGTTAAATTTCGCTCGTGAAAGCAGTCATTCTGGCCGCCGGCAAGGGAACACGCATGAGGGAACTCACCAACGAGCTGCCCAAGCCCATGCTTCGCTATCAGGCCAAACCCATCCTCGAACACATTGTCACCGGCATCGTCGCGGCGGGTGTTCGCGACATCTTCATCGTCACCGGCTGGCGCGCTGAGGTTGTCGAAAATCATTTCGGCGACGGCAAAAAATTCGGCGCGCGCATCGCGTTCGGCCGGCAGATCGTGCAGGACGGCACGGGCAAGGCGCCGGAATTGGCCAAGGATTTTATCGGCGACTCCCCATTTCTCCTGACCTACGGCGACATCTTGGTTCCGCCCGAAACGTATCCGCAAATGCTGCGGCGCTTCGGCGAAGGCGATTTTGCCGGCGTCATCACCGTCACCCGCGGCGAGGACGCGACCAAGGGCGGGCTGAATTTCTTCGATGAACAGTTTTGCCTGAAACGGCTGGTGGAAAAACCGTCGTCGGAGCAGTTGGAACAATTGCGCCGTGACGGCTGGCTCAAACCAGGCGCACCGGCCTGGTACAACGCGGGCATTTACATTTTCCGCCCGCCGCTGTTCGACTTCACGGCGCGGCTGCAAAAATCTCCTCGCGGCGAATACGAACTGACCGACGCCATCAGCGCCATGATTACCGCCGGACAAAAGCTGGCGGGACTGGAAATCCCGGGCCGCTGGGTGGACGTGCGCGATCCCGAGACGCTGGCGAAGTTGGAAGGAGAAAACATCGAACACTGAACATCCAACGTCCAACATCGAAGGGAATCATTGGATGTTCAGCGTTCGATGTTGGATGTTCGATGTTCCCCTGAAAATTCTTTAACTCACAAACTTCGGCTCATACACCGGGCCGAGGCCGTGTTTGCGAAGCAGTTCGCAGAACTTCGCGATGCCGCGTTTCTCGTCCGCGGCCAGGTGGTAGTGGACATGCCAGCCGAGGTAATCCCGGCGGAAATCCTCGTCGTATTCCCCGCGAGTTTCGATGAGGTGATCCAGTGTTTCGAGGCCGAATTTCTTCGCTTCCCGAAGGTTGCGGCATAGTTCCTTGTTTTCAATCCCGCGCCGCAACGCCCACACGGCATAAACAAACGGCAGATTCGTCAGTTCATACCACGCCGTGCCGAGATCGAAGATTTCGTGCTCGTGCGGCGCGCGTTGAAAATCAATCGCCGGATCACCGATGATTAGAACCGCGTCGTGCTCCGCCGCTTTTAAATAGTCAGGCAGCGGCTTGAACTCCGGTTTCAATCCGCGTTCCGCCAGCAGAACCTTCAAAAGATTCAGGCCCGACAACGAAGCGGTGTGGCAGAAAACCTCCTTCAATTCGGCCAGCGGACGGCGATGCGCGAGCAGCACGCTGTAAACCTCGCCGAGCGACGCGATGGCGATGCCGTCGAGGATGTCGTACCGGTCATTGAGCAAAACCTCGGTGATGCTGACGAGTGCGGCGTCGAGTTCATCCCGGCGGAGCATTTCGGCGAGCTGGGCGGGCGTGGCAAAAACGACTTCGCCCTCGATGCCGCGGGTGAGCGGCACGGCGTTCAGATATTGCACCGAGCCGATGCGGAATTTGGGCGTGTCGTCAGACATACGCGAAGATTTTAACGCAAAGGCTTAACGC
>PMOA01000085.1 GCA_003161635.1 Limisphaerales bacterium | reverse complement strand
CTGCTGATCGGGGAGGATGCGCCGATTTACGCTCCGAACAATGCGGGCCGGATTTACAAGCTGGGCTACATTGCCGGCATCAACCTTTGCGGTTTGGTGTTTTTTGGCTTCGCCTTCAGGCGGCCGCGAAAACGGTAATACCGTGGGAGTATTGGAGTGATGGAGTTTTGGAGNNCAAATACTCCACCACCCCGGCTCAGTACAGCCCCCCGCGAAAAATCTCGACCACGCTCACCCTGCCCCCCGCCCAGTAGCAAGACGGCGGAAAATTAAACCTCCTTGCCGCCCGGTCATAGATGAGTTTGACCGGGTGGGCCGGAAGGTTTGGATCGTAGGCCTCAAATTGGATGTCGCCCTCCGACTCCGAGAGTCCGAACAACACGATTCCGTGGTTGATGGTGATGCGGGGAAACCGGAAGAGATGCACGATGGGCACCGCGCCCTGGCGCACGCGTTGCGCCAGTTGCCCGGCCATCCGCTTCTGGTGCCACGCCGGAACCATAAAAATCATGCGCCAATGGCTGCGCACAAAATAGGATTGCAATGGGCCGCCGCATTCCACCTTGAGCAGCGGTTCATGGGCCTGGCTGAAGGCGCGCAAGCCGTCGTAGCCGGGGATCACGATCCGCTCCGATTCCGCGCCCGGCCGGCGGGGATTGCGCGAGACGACCTGGCGGATGAGCCGGCGATAGGTTTCCGCGTCCACCGCAGGCAGACCCGGGTCGAAACGGGCATGATAAAAAAACTGCCGCGCCGACCTGACGATCACGAAACAGCGATGGGTATAGACGGGGGGCGTTTCGTTGGGCGAAACCGTCATGGCCCCGCTCGCCGGGTCGAAGCGGTATTGCCAGACCAGCTCGTTGGCAAAAGTAAAAGTGTCCCGCTCGAACTGGAACGAGCGAGCGCAGTGGTCTGGTGGCGGGCCCATTGTGCCGGGCGGGAGACTACTGGGCGCCGGCGGTTCGCTGGAAGAAATAGGCCAGATCGCGGGCGAGGACACGGATGTCGTTGCGCTGGATGTCCTCGCTGCTTATCGCTTCTCCGACCATCCTGGCTTCGACTGACTCGCCGCTGCGCTTGATTTCATAGACGCAGACGAGCTTGTCGCCATCGAAAATCTGGCCGCGCACCTTGATCACGGGCTGGCCGCCTGCGCCGAACGGGCCGCCAAAATGCCGCCCAACGCCGCTGCCCTTGGAAAATTCGATGATGGTGTTGTCCAGCTTGAGCGTCTTGGCTTTGGCTTTCACGTCCTCGCTCTTGGTCGTCACCGTGGTAAACAGCTTTGTGTCACGGAAGCTGGTGACAAGCTCGTCCGGCAGTTCCTGCATGGCCGTGGCACGGGTGTCAACCTCGTTGTCGCGTTCGACGCCGGCGAACACGATGGGCGTGAGGTAAAGCGTTTGATAGCCCTTGAAATTGAAACCGTCCGCCAGCCAGACGCCCTGGATGTTTCGGTCCTTGTGCAATTTGACGCCTTCCGGCAACGGCGGCACTTTGTTCTTCTTTTCCTTTTGCTTCGGTTGCTTTTGATCCGGTTGGTTTGTTTGCGCCATGGAGCTGGAGGCGAAGCCCATCAGCAGGCTCAAGCCGCCCACCAAGCCCAGTCGCGCCGTGTTTTTTATCCATCCTTGAAACATATGGTTTGTTTTCATATTGGTTTTTCCCCGCTTTGTATAATTCTCCCCGGCAGGTGGCAAGCTTTTCTTGGTGCTTTATGACTGCTTTACGTCCAGCGTCCAACCGCGAATGAAAGCGGCGGTGAACGCGCCGCAGTCCAGACGCTTCGCGACTTTTGTGAGTCATGCCCCATCGCGTCAGTCCCGCTTTGCGGGAGAGTGCGGTGGCTTCAGCACCGCTTTCAATTTCGTTTTCAAATCACATCCGTCAACGCGGGGAGATGTTGCCAGGAAAGTATGCGGGTGGTTTTGCGTTGATGATCCTGGCTGCTAATTGTCAATTGAATTTACAATCAGCCATGGTGGCCGGTTGGGGGCGTTTCTCGGAACCCAACCCCGCCCCATTTTTTTCAAACTGTTTTACGGTCGCGGCAGATATTCGATGCGATCCGCCCAATCCCAATCCTCCGCCTCACGCCACAGATCCACCAGCAGGCGCGCCTGCCTGCCATACGCGATGGCAGACACCGAACGGCGAAACAGAATGACGCCAGCATGCCCCAATCCCTCGCGCGTCAATTCGCCCGCGTGCATGGGAATACTCGCGCGATCAAAGCCGACAAGGATCTTTTTTGACTCGCGCAAAGTCATCAGCAGGGCGGGATCTTTCACCGAAAGATACGCGCCGGCCCGCCAATCCGAGATGTGGACGGGGGGAAAGCCCGAATCAATCTGCCGGCAAGCCGCCACCAAGCGGTGCGACGTGTTCTCATCGGCCAGCAGTCGCGGCTTCACCCGGCGGCCTCGGCTTCACGCTGTTGCACCATCTCCTTCGCAAACATTTTGGCATACGCCAGCGCACACCGCACCAGCGCTGGGGTCCAACGAAAGTGATCCGCCGTCCTGGTGATGGTTTTGGCTTCGCGATACACGTCCACCACTTCCCACACCGCGACCCGATGTCCCTGCACATACGCTTCACGTCCGCCGACCGAGTCGCGAAACCCGATGCCGGGGAATTCTTCTTCCAGCGCCTTTTCCTTCAGGTAAAGGCTGCTCAGGGTGGACACTTCCAGATGCCGCCGCTTCGCCTGGCGCGAGAGCAAAGCCGCATGGCCTTCTTCAATCCGGCACGATTGCACAATGGTTGGCATGGCCAGACTATCGTTTACAATGTAAACGCTGTCAAGACCCACTTTGTCCCACCGCGCAGTCCCTCACCTTTGCGGCATATCGGCAGAGTCCTGAGTTCCGCTCGAATATTTTCGCGCCACAACCCCCGAAGAAAAGCAGGGCCTGACTTTGTGTCAATACTCAGGACCAGTTTTCAGTGGCGTCTGAAATTAATTGATTTCATGTAGGTTTCTGTGCTACATCAGACTTGATTTATGAACACAATTTGGAAGGAAAAGAGTGTATGGGTGCAACTTGCGGTCATCGGCATCATCCTGATTTTGGGAGATCTCTGCATAGCACAGGCCAATCCACCAAGCGTTGAAACTTTGGCAGCCAGCGGTACCAATGGCAACGCAATCTTGAATGGCATAGTGAATCCAAATGGATCACCAACGATGGCTTGGTTTGAATGGAGTGCAGGCGCGGGGTGTAGCAATGCAACACAAGCCACTGATGTTGGCAGTGGAACGTCAAATTTGCCTTTTAGTGTAGTGTTAACGGGATTGACTGCAGGCGTCGCGTATGATTACCGGGTTGTTGCTAGCAACTGTGTTGGCTTGGCGACAGGCCAAGAAGACATTTCCCAATCACCTCGAATCGTTCTAAACGGGGCCAATCCGATGACGAATGAATGCCGCACTCCTTTCGTCGATCCAGGTGCCAGTTCTATGGCTGCCCCCTTGACCATATCAGGTGGGGCTGATCACAGTCTGGCGCTGAAAACTGACGGAACGGTGGCCGCATGGGGAGAGAATTCAGATGGAGAAGTTCCCGCCCCTCTAGGATTGAGTAATGTTGTGGCCATTGTGGCAGGCGGTGCTCACAGTTTGGCCATCAAGGATGATGGAACGGTGGTCGGGTGGGGCCGTGGCTATGAAGGGCAAACTACACCTCCGACCGATTTAGGAAACGTGGTGGCTATAGCAGCGGGTTACTATTACAGTTTGGCGTTAAAAAGCGATGGGGTCATTGTTGGTTGGGGTCACAACGCCTATGGAGAAACGAACGTTCCGTCGGGTCTGAATAACGTGGTCGCGATTGCAGCAGGCAGCTTCCACGCTTTGGCGCTGAATAACAGCGGCAAGGTCGTTGGTTGGGGTTACAATGCAGATGGCGAAATAAATATCCCATCGGACCTGAGCAATGTGGTGGCCGTAGCAGCGGGCTGGAACCAAAGTTTAGCGTTGAAAAGCGATGGAACTGTAGTTGGGTGGGGACAAACGAGCATTCCGCTGGGATTAAGCAATGTGGTGGCCATCGCGGCAGGTTTGTATCACAACTTGGCTCTCAAAAATGACGGGACGGTAACCGGCTGGGGCTTTGATTATGACGGATCGGCAAGTGGTTTGGGAACCTTAACAAATGTAATAGCCATTGCTGCCGGAGGGTATCATAGCTTGGCAGTGACAAGCGACGGCAGGTTAATCGCTGTAGGATACGATCTCTACGGCCAGACAGATGTGCCGAGCAACCTTGGCGGGAACATCTCCGAAAGCGGAGTTGTTGATTACAATAATCCAGCCATGTATACGTTGACCTACGCGGCAAGCAATACTTTGGGCGGTTCAGAGACGGCAACGCGCACGGTGATTGTGGTCGATACGACTCCGCCTTCGCTCACACTTTTGGGGACAAACCCACTGGTCATACCTGTTAATACCGCTTTCGTTGACCTTGGCGCGACAGCTATGGATGCGTGTGCGGGAGACCTGACAAGCAGCATTTTTGTCACCGGGAATGTGAACAACACCGTCCTAGGCACCAATATGCTGATTTATTCTGTCACAGATTATAGCGGCAACACGACCACCACTAATCGCATGGTCATTACAGTGGTTGGTTCGCCCTTTGTAACGACGTTGATAGCCACCGGCACTAACCATAACGCAACTCTCTCTGCCACCATAAACCCAAATGGCGGACCAACGATGGCTTGGTTTGAATGGGGCACAAATATCCTCCACGGCAATGTCACGGCTCCAATCGCTGTGGGCAACGGATTAACCAATGTCACGTTGTTTTCCTCGTTGGCCGGATTGACTCCCGGCATTGCATATCATTACCGGATTGTCGCCACCAACAGCGCAGGACGCTCAAATGGTCGTGATGCCATTTTCCAAAATCTGCCTGCCATAGTCCAAGCTCCAGCTGTCATGCTCAGTGGGGCCAATCCACTGACGAATGAATGTCACAGCCCTTTCATGGATCCTGGTGCCGTCGTCATTGCACCGCTGTCAGCAATTGCAGCGGGTGAGTATTATAGTTTGGCACTCAAAACCGATGGCACGGTGGCCGCTTGGGGAAACGCACCAAGTGTTCCTCCAGGACTGAGTAACGTGACGGCGGTTGCTGCGGGCTATATTAGCTCTCTGGCACTCAGGTCTGATGGCACGGTGGTTGGCTGGGGCGATAACTCTTTCGGTGAAACAAAAACTCCGGCCGGTTTAAGTAATGTGGTGGCCGTCTCGTCGGGTTGGGGTTTCAGTCTGGTTCTACAATCTGATGGAACCGTCGTTGGGTGGGGACTTGGAGCAACCAATCCTCCCGAATATGACGGTTTACATTTTGGTCAAGCAATGGTGCCAACTGGACTAAGCAATGTCGTGGCAATTACTGCGGGTTTTGACAGTAGCTTGGCGCTAAAATCCGATGGCACGGTGGTCAGTTGGGGATACCCACAACCTTATCGCGGCTGGCTATACACGAATTATACTGGAGCCGTTCCACCTGATGATCTCAATAATGTCGTAGCCATTTCAGCCGGTGGCGACTTTGGCCTAGCACTAAAATCAGACGGCACAGTCGTTGGCTGGGGATATAGTAGTGAAGGTCAGGCGACAGTACCAACAGGATTAAGCAATGTCGTGGCCATTGCGGCTGGATTCTATCACAGTCTTGCCCTGAAAAGTGATGGCACGGTCGTTGGATGGGGGGATGACTTTTACGGTGAGGCGACACCACCACCCAAGCTTAAAAACGTAATAGCTATCGCGGCGGGAGCGTATCACAGCCTCGCACTGAAAAAAGACGGAACGGTGGTCGGTTGGGGAATGGGCTTTTACGGTGAAACGGATATAACGACAAGTGGGACCAATCTTGTTACGAACATTCAATCAGTCGGCAGTGTCAATGCAAACGATCCGGGCTATTATTTTCTGACCTATAGAGCAACCAACGCTCTTGGCCAAGTGGGCACACTCCATCGCACTGTGGTAGTTGTTGATACCACTCCACCAACAATTGTGTGTCCGACAAACCTGACAGTCGAGTTTATCAACGAGGCGGGAACTGTGGTCCATTTCAATCCTACAGCTACCGACCTCTGTTCATCGTTTGTATCCGTGACCTGCGTTCCTCGGTCAGGAAGGGTATTCCCGATTGGAACGACATCGGTGCGCTGCACTGCAATTGACGTTTCAGGCAACGCAGCATCGACCAATTTTCAAGTCACAGTATTGGGTGCGCAAGGAGTCATTTCAAACGTGCTTTCCGAACTCGTTGCTTTAAGCAATTCATTCACGCCCCCGTTAGTCCCGGCATATCTCAACATTGCCATCAGCAATCTGCAACAATCACTGGCTCCATCATTCTGGATTGACCAAACACATCTGGATAAAAGTTATGGAAGAACAATCTTCAATGACGAACAGGCAGCGGTGCAAAATCTTTCTTTGCTAATCAAGAAAGGGAATAGCGGTAAAATCGCCAATGTGGCGATGCAGGATTTTATTAAACGTATCGTCAAGTCAGATCGACTGCTGGCTTTAGTCGCAATTCAGGACGCTGCAAAGGTTCGCACAAGTCCGAAGAAACTCGCTAAGGCAATACAAGCCCTAACCAAGGGCGATGAAGAAGTGGCTAGGTTACAATACGGAATGGCAATTGGTTACTATTGGAACGCATGGAATTACGCAAACAACTGATCAAATAGTAAAAGGGGCACTCATTAGCGGTCCTGAATATCGACACACATTCATTTCTTCAAGTGGTAAAGCCGGTTCACCGTGCGGAGCTGGCACTCCGCGCTACAGCGGGGCTGGCGGCGGCTGTGCCGCTCAGGGTGAGTTCCGCGGTCATCACCTTGACGCCTGAGACGGAGGCGGAAACTTTGGCCTGGACCATCAGGCCCAGCCGACCGGTGATGGTGGCTTCGATGATCAGGGTTTGACCGGGCCGGGCGGAACCGAAGATTTTGACTCCCCGGAGCGCGGTCAGCTTGAGTCGCGGCAGGGACGGATTGGCAGGGTCTTCCTGCGCCACCATCCCAGCCACTTGCGCGCCGGCTTCAACCAGGAGCACGCCGGGGAGGATCGGCTCGCCGGGCAGATGGCCGCGCAGGTAATATTCGTCGCCGCGGACGCGGTATTCGCCCACACCTTCCTTCCCGGGTGTCAAACTCAACAGCCGGTCCACGAAGCGGAATTCCGGGCCGTGGGGCAGCGACTTGAGGGCCAGTTGCAGGAGATCGGGCATGGCGGTCATTGGCGCAGCGGTTCCACCACGGTGAAATCCGGCGCCAGTTTCACTTCGAACAGCGCGGGGTCAATCGGCCGGTTGAGCACCGTGTTGGTAAAATCGTTGCGCAGGCTGGAGCCGTCAGCGAACTTCAACTCGGTAACTGCAATCGAGAAATCGTTGGTGCGAAAGCCGATCAGAATTTCGCTGATGAATTTGCGGGCGGCAGCGCTCTTGGGCTGGAGCGTCATTTGCAGAATCGAGTTCGTTTCCGTCGCCGAGAGCAGACGAAAGCTTTCTTCCATGGTTGCCCGATCCCGGGGGAGGCTGGCATCCATCAGGGCCAGCGCGTCTTTCAACGGCCCGGGCGGCACGCCTTCGAGGGAATACTTTTCGACCCGCTTGAGTCGCGGGTAGATGATGAGCAATTGGTCGGGTTGGCGCAGCACGATGGTTGGCGCCGGCTGGACCAGTTCCCAGCGGAACCGATTGGGCACCGTCACCCACACCTTGCCGGTGGCCACCAGCGGCTGGGACAGCACCTTGAGCGAGCGCGTCTGGGTAAAGTCGGCGGACCAGCTCTGCAGGTTGGTTTGCACGGCGAACCAGCGGTCGAACTGGACGTCACGCTCGTCGGCGCGGGCAACCATCGCCGCTACGCACAACGCAACGATGCTGCAACCGACGAGGATGGAAGATGGAAGGTAGGACCGCACTGCTGCGCGGCCATCATACCCGGCGNNTGTCTCTGGGAATTGGTATCAGACAGCGGGAAAAACCAGAGTGTTTGGAGGAGCGACTCTACGCGTCCTTTGGCCAGATGGGAACGAATTGATACCATTGGTCTATATCCTGTCGAATCTGCGGCTCGAATGCACGCAGGATTTGCCAGGTCAATTCCCGGCGAACCTCGCGATCGCCCAAGGCCTTGCGGTCATAGGCAAATTCCGGGAGCACTTTCACGGCGTAACCGGCGCGCCGACGAACAATTGTCACCCCGATCAACGCGCAGCCCGACGCCCGGGCCAGTTCCGCCGCCGCCAGCGGCGCTTCGAACGGGTGGCCGAACAATTCCACCGGCACGCCGCCCTTGGCCGGCGGCCGGTCGAGCGATATCGCCAGGGGCGCCCCCGCTTGGAGCCGTTTGATGACCTCCACAAAAGCAAAACTGTCCTGGCCGATGATCAGGGTCTCGACCCCGCAGCGCCGCCGCAACGCGATGCGAAGGTCGGTGAGGCCATCGTCGGGTTCGGCCTGGGTGAGGACTGTCAGCGGGATGCCGAGCTGGTTCAGCAACAGACCGCCATGCTCCCAATTGCCGAGGTGGAGCGTGATGAAAAGGATGCCGCGTCCGCGTTGCTGGGCGGTCCGGATGATTTCCAGTTCGCTTGGGTTGGTCAGCCAGTTTTGCACCGGCACGCCGCCCTCGACGCGCCACAGATCCACGAGCTTCAAGGCGAATTTCCGATGGAGCCGGTGGGCAGCCTTTTCGGCGGCGGGCCGGTCGCCGGCAAAGACGGGCAGGAAATTCCGCACTACCACCTCGCGGCGCTGGCGGCGGAAAAGGAAATAAAACTCGGCCACGATTACGCAGAATCCCTTCACCAACCCCGCCGGCAGGACACGCACGACGGCCAGTCCAAACCGCCACAGGCCGGCGCGATAGAAAGATGAGGAGTTGAGGGTTGATCCTCCGTCGCCGGGGCTATGGAGGACGGGTGGTTGAGGGTTGAGGGTGGGAGAAGAAACCTTGAACCTTGAACTTTGAACCTCGAACTTTGAACGCTCAGAATCGGGCGGCTGCGTGGTGCGTGATGGCCTGTCGCCGTTTTCGAATTTTGGATTTCCTTCAGCCTTTAGCCTTCTGCCTTCAGCCTTCTGATTCAGCCACACCCACCAAGCCGGGAGCAGAAACACGGAAATGATCATGTTGGCGCCGATGCCGACGGCGCACACCCTGCCCAGGCTGGCCATGCCGGGATTGCTGGACCATCCCAATGACCCGAACCCGGCCATGGCGGTGGCGCCGCACAGCATCAACGCGCGTCCGACGGAGCGCCGGACCAGACCGAGGTCACCGCCGTGCCGGCGCAAGGCCAGTTGGATGAAAATGGTGTAGTCCACGCCCGCACCCAGCATCAGAGGGAGGGCCATGAGGTTCATCAGATTCCAGGACCAGCCCGCAACCGCCATCGTCGCCAGCAGGCACAGCCCGCTCAGCAACAACACCGCCGCGCCCAGCAGGATCTCGGTTGGCCGGCGGAAGGCGAACCAGAGCGAAGCCAGCACGAGGAGAACCATGGGCGTCACCACCTGCCACATTCTTGCCTGCACCCGCTTGAGGGTCGTGCTTCCGAGCAGTTCCCAGCCGGAAAGCAGCGCCCGGTTTTCGGCCAGCCGGGCGGACAAGCCGGCGAGGGCGGCGGCCTCAACCTGGTTGGTCGCCGGATAAATCAAGCCCATCACCAGCCATTCGTCGGGCGTGCGCGCCACGAACCGTTTCAGCAGCCACTGGCTCACCTGGTTGGTCGGCCAGACCACGCCAGTGCTGGCGCCAGCGCGCGCCCACGTCCGCAGCAGTTCCTCGGTCAGAACCAGGGCATTGGTATTGAAACCTTCACGCAGCGCCGCTTCCCGAAGCACCGGCCCTTGTTTTCCCAGAATGGCCGCCGTTGCCCGGTTCGCCGCCTGCAACTCGGCCCGCGGCCACAGCGCGGTCGGCAGCAAATACCGGCCGATGACATGATTGGAAACCGCGTCGTTGAGCACCGCTTCGGCAAGGGACAGACGCCGATAAACTTCCGGTTCATCCCGACCGGAGATGATCAGCCAGAGCGGGTTCGGCGGCAGTCCCATCGCGGACTTGATTTCGTCGAGCGTCGTCTCCGCCTCGCCGCGCGCCGGGCGCAGGGCGTTCCCGCTGCGGTCCAGCCCGGGCCGATGAAAGCACAGCACCGCGCCCGCCGCGAACAACACCAGCCCGGTCACCACCAGGGCGGTGCGGCAGGATTGTTTCGCCGGCGCAATCCCGGCCGCCGGCGATTCCTGCGGCGGAACAAAATAACTCCACCAGCGGGCCGGCGTTTGGGCAGGAGGCGCTTTTCGGCGGTTGGGAAACAACGGCGGCAGATAAATCATCACCATGACCAGCGCCGCCAGGCCCACGCCGATGGCCACGAGCGTCCCCAGTTGTCCCAGGCCGGGCAAACCGCCCAGGTTCAAAACCAGGAACGCGCTCATGGTGGTGATGGCCGCCCAGAGAATGCTCGGCGCAATGGCCCGGCGAATTTCCGGCACCGACAATTGCGGGTGCGCCAGCGCCTCCTGGTAATGGACCACGGCATAATCCACCGCCAACCCCAGCAGCACGGCGGCAAAGCCCATGCTCACCACACTGATGGTCCCCAACACCAGTCCGCCCAGCGCCAGCGTCGCGCCCAGAATCAGCCCCAACAAGGTCAGCAGCCAGAACATTGGTAGCCAGCGGCGGTGCGTCAGCCAGAACAGCAGGGCGATGATGACGGTCGTCCCGGCCACCGAACCGCTCATGTCGTGCTGCATGCTCCTGGCAATTTCCGTCACAAAAACCGGACGGCCGGTGTAATGGACCACGACGCCGTCCCAGTCCGCCTGCGGCTGCTCCGCGCTCAGGCCGGCCACCCCGGCCCGGATGGATTTCAGCCAGCTCGCACACTGACGATAACTGGACAGATCCACGCCGGATTGCACGAACACCAGGCGGAAGTTGCCTTCCGAGGAGGCAAACATTTGCTGCCCCTGTTCCATGGAAAAGCCGCTGAAGTTGGTGAGCGCCGGCATGTTCAATAAATCGAATGGGTCAAAGGCGCGCCGGGCGATGTCCATCGGCGACATGGAAGTCGCAAGGACTTCCTTGGTTTCGGTCAGCACGGCTTGCAGCCGGTCGGGTGCCAGCCGGTTGGTGAGCGCGGCGAAGGATTCCGGCGGTTGATTAAGCCACAGGCAGCCGAGCAGTTCGGCCATTTGATCCGGATTTTCCATCCACGGCGGCTGCCAGGACACCCCCGCGACCAGATTCGTCCGTTGCCGCAAGCGGGCGGCCAGCGCGCCCGCCAGCCGCTCGGCCCGTTCGGCGTCCGGGGCGCGGAGGGTGACAACCAGTTCACGGGCGTTGGTGAAATGTTTCTGGTAAAGCTTCAGACCTTGCACCGTTGGCTCATCCGGCGGCAGCAGGTTGAGGATATCAACATCAAAGCGGAGCCGGCACAATCCGAGGCCGACCGCCACCGTGAGCAAGGCCCACCACCAGCGTTTCAGGAACAGACTCACGGCCCGAGAAAGCCTTCCAGGGTTTCGCCCGTGCGGGTGTTTTCCAGCCGCCAGCCTCCGTCTGGTTTGCGCTCAAAACGCAACGGCGGAGGGAGCTGTTCTCCGGAAAGGGCCGCATGCAGATAAAGCCAGGCAAAGCGGGCCGGCGGCTGCCGGCGCCCGGTGAAGCCCATTCTGCCCGCCGGGAATTGGATCAGCCAATTGGTGCGGGTGGTTTGGGCTGAAACCAGCGACAGCGGCGTTTTCGCAAATTCGATGGCGCACCGTCCGTCCTCGTGGCTGACCATCACCAGGTCTCCGCCCAACTCCGGCAACCCGCGGCCCGGTCGCCAGAGGGCCTGCCCTTCTTGCGCGTGCCAACCCGGGCCTGAGGTGGGGAATAGTGAAGTCTCGGTTGTCGTTCGGCAACCTGAGGAAAATATGGCGATGGTCAGCAGTGCCAACCAAAGCACCGGACGAAACAAACGACCTTCGTATAGCGCCATAGATTTCTGATTATTGTTGTGTGACTGAGGTGGTTGTCAAAGCTTTCAAACCGTTTTTAAACGCCGGCCGGACGCTGCCAGCGCCAGGTCAGCCGCCGTTTGGTCCGCCGCGTCAGCTTGAAATTCTCTGAAATCCGCAGACCTTCAACCCAAAAAATTTCGTCATTCTCCGCCGCCGCCACCATCAACTCCCGCCGCCGGGCGCGCGGAATTTTTCGGTTCGTGAACAAATCCTGAAGTTTCGCCGGTGACTTCAAACCAATCGGTTGAAACCGGTCGCCCGGACGCCAATGACGCAACGTGATTTTGCCACCGACCTTGTCTGCGTCGAAAGATTCACAGGCCGGCCGGGCGGCGGGTCGCTTGAATTTTTTTACCGCGTCAAACCACCAGCGCACGCGGACGCC
Source organism: Limisphaerales bacterium (assembly GCA_003161635.1). GTDB lineage: Bacteria > Verrucomicrobiota > Verrucomicrobiia > Limisphaerales > UBA11358 > UBA11358. The sequence continues at coordinate 23,970 of PMOA01000085.1, read as the reverse complement.
GTCAAAGGTCACTTCCCCTGCCCTGCCTGCCAGCTTGACGACCGTCTCGTTTGCGTTGAAATCGGACGGCCGGGCCACGCGCAAGCTGACCGCGCCGGTCGCATCGCGCAAAACGGAGAGCTGAGGGCCAAGGTTGACCGGAACATCGGCCGAATGCCGGAGCGATTCGATTAACTCAAAATCCGCCGGCACGCCAACCTCCGACAATTGCAATTGCAGAACGCGACGTTGAACTGCGACCGGCAATTCTTCAAAGGTAGGGACGCCGCGCCGCGGCGTTCGCGGACGGCCCGGCGGGCCGTCCCTACCAGTTTTTTTTAGCCATTGCCGCGCGGCTTCACCGGCCAAATCCGATTCCGCGCCGACGATTTCCATGAGCCGCAAAACTATTTTCGTCAGGGCCGGCTGGTAGCGACGTTGCAGCAGCGGCAGCAGTTCGTTACGAACGCGATTGCGTGGCAGGTCGAGTAACGTGTTGGTGGCATCTTCGCGAAAACGGATTTTGCTTTCGCGTACGAACCCGCGCAGTTCGGCTTTGGTCGCATCGAGCAACGGACGAACGAGCATGATTTTTGAATCCACCGGCGACGGTGACCGCCATTTCATTCCGGCCAGACCTTCGCCGCCCGCGCCGCGCAGGACGCGCAGAAAGAATAGTTCCACCTGGTCGTCCGCATGATGCGCCAGTGCCACGACGCGGATTTTGCGTTCCTTCGCCATGCGTGCAAAAAAATCATGCCGCAATTTTCGCGCGGCCATTTCGACGGACAATTTTGTTTTTTTCGCAAATTCCTTCACGCTTGCCCGTCCGGCGGCGAAGGGCAGTCTCATCGCGGCGGCGGTTTGACGGACCAGTTTTTCGTCGGCGTCGCTGCTGCGTCCCCGGAGCTGGTGATTAAAATGCGCGACGGTCAGTTTCCACCGGTGGCGGGATGAAAGTTCGTGGAGCGCGTGCAGCAACGTCATTGAATCCAAACCGCCGGAGACGGCGACCAAAACCGCCTGCCCGTGTTTGAGCAGCCGGCGGTTTTGGATGTTTTGTTCAACGCGCTGGAGCAAATCGGTCACGGCTTGATGCTACCGCATTGGTGGAGCGGAGCAAGAGCGGCGGAACTTCAGGGTAACACCATGAGGCGATAAAACCGCTGCGGCGAGGAACTGATGGCATTGGTGTCGGACACCGTCAAATTACTGTTGGTGCCAACGAGTGGTTTGCCAAGATTAATCCAGTTGGTCTGAAGCAAATTGGTCTTGTATTGCACCTGATAAATCAATCCAGCCATTGCCCCCCAAGTAAGATTGAAGGCGTTGGAAGTTTTCGTTGTTGCACGGAATGCCGGCACTGGAATCGGCGTTACGCTGATGTCATCAAGACCGAGGTAATAGGGGTCATCCCGGAATCCGAACTGGAGAACCGTGCTGGAACTGGTGGCCGTGACGATGAATTGCAAATTGGTCCAAGTGGTAAATGGCATGTTGGTCTGGCTGAAGATGGTGGTTCCATTCCATTGCACGAGAAATTGATTGGGGGTTGCTCCATACGAGTTGTTGGGATTGTCCAGCCACAAGGAGAGCAAATAGTTCTGTCCGGCAAAAGTCGGCAGGGTTTGGGAAAGATAACCCAGCGAACCAGAAGGCCCCAGTGCCGCGCCGTATGTGCCCGAATGCACAAGTTGCGAATTGCCGCTGGTAACGGAGGTGTAAGCGGGGTTGCCGGATTGAGTCCAGCCGGTGAAATCTCCGGTTTCAAAGCCGCCATTTTGAAGCAGCGGCTGCCCGACTTGCAGCGTGAACTGGCGGCTTTGGGCAATGCCGCTGGTCATGTTCGTGAAAACCAAATTGGCAGCATAAATTCCCGCAAACAGGTTGCTGGCAGTGGAATTCAGACTCACCGTCACAACGATGTTTCCATGCGACGCCAGTGTACCTCCGCCTGGTGAAACATTGAGCCATGACGGAATGCCGATAAGCGACCAGTTCAGCGAAGTTCCGCCGGAATTGGTGAGGGAAAAATTCTGGCTGGTCACGGTGAACGGGCCGCCAACCGGCCCGCTGGACGTAAAACCTGTTTCCGGCAAAATTCCGAGCGTATCGGGCGGACCGGCAAGAGCGTTGATTAAACTTTGACCGGCAGGCGTGCCCCAACCGGTGCAGAGGTCGTAGCCGGGCACGGCGTAAAAATTGGCCGGGCTGCTGGGCCAGGTGTTGTTGCCGGTGGTGATGTCATGAAAATCAACAGCGTAATTCGCACCCTTGCCAATCGTGTAGATGGCCGGGTTGACAAACCCGACGGTGGACCTGCCGCTGGCAACAGCTTGTTGATTGACCAGCGCCGTAAATCCAGCCCACAAAGGCGCCGCGCAGCTTGTGCCGCCAAACGTGCCGCTCGAACCGTTGCCGTATCTGACATAGACATTGTCGGCGGTCAGGGCCACATCGGGAATATTCCGCAGGGTGGTTGAACCGTGATTGGCTGTCATGTTAATGCCCAGTTGCCAGGCAGGTATGGAATAGTAGGTGCTGATTCCCCCGGAACTGCCGACGTATCCCGGTGGATTGGCATTGGCATCATATCCCCAATTCCAAACCGTTTCCGACACATAGGAACCGTTTGGCCCCGCCGTGGTCAGCGTCGTTCCGCCAACCTGGGTGATGTTCGTGCTGTCGGATGGAAACGTTATTGATCCTGTGAATGCATCGGAATCACCGGAAGCATTGAAGAAGGACTGGCCTTGGGAAGCCATCTGTTTGAAAATTCCCTCGGAAATTGGATCGGCCGAACCACCGCCCCACGAGCAACTGATTTGTTTCGCCAGGTTGTCATTGGCCATGCGGTTGAGCAGATCGGGCCACGGGCTGGGGTTGGGCGCTTCATAGACGATGATTTTTGATATTCCCGGCGCCATGGAAATCACCATTTCAATATCCAGGCAGACCTCACCGTTGCCGCTGCCCGGAGTGCCTACCCCGCCATCAACCGGCACGTTCACCAGTGTAACACTCGGCAAACCGGCCAGACTTTCATAGGCCGCAATGTCACTGGAATAGTAGCCATCGAATTGCAGCAACCCGACCGTCTGCCCGGCGCCGTTGAGCGAAACACCCGGAACATAAGCCGCGCGAAAATCGTTGCCCACGTAAGTGTTACCAGGCCCTGAACCGGCATTAGGCGTCATTCCCGCTGGTTGAGCGGCGGGCTCGATTTTAAGTTTGGGATGCGGCAACTCGAAATTATCCAGGCCGCTGACGTGCAAAATGGGAACCGCCACGTCAACCGAAGGTTCGGCATCCGGAGCGTAAAACATCCGGTTCTCCTTCGGATGCCGGTAAGTCCACATCGTCACCTGAAACGCTTTCTCGATGCCCGCCACCGAACCGCTCACATCCAGCAAAACCCGGTTCGCACACATTCCGGTCACCGTCAGGCCGTTCGTCTTCGCGAAATCAATGACTGCCTGATAATCCTGTTCCGTCGGGCCAAATTGTTCCGTGAACTGTTCCGGCGTTAGATACTGACGATAATTGGGGCTGGCCGGGTCGTAGATTTGCTGGAGCAGATTGTCCAGCGCTTCCTGGTTCCGCAGCGGCAACCCAATTGCCAGGTTCAGACGATTCGTACCCGGAAAGCGGCCAATCGGCTGCAAGTATGACACGGCTTCCGGTATATGACCGTGCAAACGCTGTCTCACCGTTGTCTGGGCGTGCGTCGTGAAAGCACAAAACACTGTCAATCCAACGCTCATGGCGAGCAAGAATCGTTGGTTTTTTACTATATGAAGTAAATTTATATCCCTAATTAGCAGATTTTTTGCCAATTGTCAAATTTCCCACCGGAAAAAATTTGCCCGTTAACTTGCCTGCCGCTAACGTCCATTCGTGGTTGTCAAATTCACCATTCTCGGCAGCGGTTCCTCCGGCAATTGCGCCTACATCGAAACCGATGAAGCCCGCATCCTCGTGGATGCCGGATTCAGCCCGCGCCAAATCCGCCAGCGGCTCGCCACCATCAGTCGTGTGCCGGAAAATCTCACCGCCATTCTCGTTACGCACGAACACTCCGACCACGTCCAGGGATTGATCGGAATCGCCGCCAAACTGAACATCCCGGTTTATTGCAACCGCGCCACGAAGGAAGCATTTGAATTTCAGTTGCAGACCAAATTTAACTGCCATCTCTTCAACACCGGCGCGAGCTTTGAAATCGGCGACCTGCTGGTGGACACCTTTACCATCCCGCACGATGCCCAGGACCCGGTCGGCTTTTTGCTGCGCACCGCTGCCGGCAACATCGCCTTCGTCACCGACCTCGGTCACATGACGAGACTGGTCATCGAGCGCGTTCGTCCGGCGAATGTCCTCGTCCTCGAATCCAATCACGACGTGAAGATGCTTCAGGATTGTCCGCGCCGCTCGTGGACTCTCAAGCAGCGCATTCTCAGCCGTCACGGCCATCTTTCCAACGAAGCTGCCGCCGAAGCCGCTGCGCAAATCATGTCCGCCGAACTGCGCCACCTTTACCTTGCCCATCTGAGCCGCGAATGCAATCGCCCCGAACTCGCGCATTACGTCATGAACGAGCGCCTCCACCAGATCGGCGCCACCCACGTTCAACTCCAAACCGCCGCGCAGGATGTGCCGTGCGCGACGTTGGAACTTTAAGAATTCCAAATTGTGAGCCTCTTCAGCAAACGGTTGATGAAATGGCGCGAACCTAAAATTAAGGGAATGGTGACCCTAAAAAATATTTTGGCTGCGTTTGTATTGATTTTTGTTGTCTCAATCCCGTTTGGTTTTTGGGGCGGCAATGGAAAATTTTCCACTTCAATTTATTTTCTTGCAGTTGGATTCATGTCGATTGCCGTAGTTAGCATCCGTACCACACAGAGCCAAAACTCCGTAGGAGCGGCATATTCCCTGACTATTTCGCTCCTACGGAGCTTGATTTATTTTTGAAATCCGATTCTACAAATATGCCGCGCCTATGGCGCTGTTTTCACCCGCAAATCGGATTCATTCGATGCACGACGAAAATTTACCGGAATTTTCTCCTTTGCGATTCAATACGACCGCGCAAAAATCCTTGAAATGTTCCGCGTAGAAAAAATCACCTCGCTCGACCTGCCTGAACTCGCGCCCTATCGCACGATGCGCCGGCCGCTGGAGCATGAACGACAGGGCATCTTTGTCGCCGAGGGTGAAAAAGTCGTGCGTCGCCTGCTCGAAAGCCGTTTTGAAGTCGTCTCCGTTTTGCTGCCCGAAAAGCATCTGGAAAGTTTTCGTCCGTTGCTCGAAGCGCGCCCGGAAAAACTCACCGTTTATCTCGCGGACAAAAAGCTGCTTGAATCCCTCATCGGCTTTTCCATGTATCAAGGCCAGCTCGCCGTCGGGAAAATACCCCCGCTCGTCCCGCTCGACGACATTTTTTCGAAGAACCTGAAACCGTTGTTGCTTGTCGCCGTGGACGCGCTGACGAGTGCGGAAAATCTCGGCGCGCTGGTGCGCAACTGCGTCGCCTTCGGCGTCCAGGCGCTGATTATCGGCGAAACTTCCAGCAGCCCGTTTTTGCGCCGCGCCGTGCGCAACTCCATGGGCACAATTTTGCAACTACCGGTCGTCGAACTGGCGAAACTCGGCCAGCGGCATCAGTTCACCACCAAACCGCACACCACGAACCTGACGCTCGTTGAATGCCTGAAGGAACTCCGCGCTAGCGGCGTTCGTTGCCTCGCCGCGCATCCGCACACAAACAAAAAATATCTGTCGCAGGCGGATTTTTCCGGTGATTGCTGCATCGTCTTCGGCAGCGAGGGCGACGGCATTTCCGCGCCGGTCCTGGAAACTTGCGATGAAGCGGTGGCCATTCCCATGCCGCCGGCGGTGGATTCACTGAACGTTGGCGCCGCGGCAGCGGTTTTCCTTTACGAAGTCGCGCGCCAGCGGGGGAAGCTGTAGGGCGGGAAGAATTGGAGTGTTGGAGTAATGCGATTCTGAAATTCAACACTCCATTACTCTATCACTCCGTTTCGAACACCTTCGCATAAACCTCACGAATCGCCCGGCGCCATTTCGCCAGCGCCTTTCCAAATTCCTCCGGCGTGGCAAAACCGCAGCGCACGGAAACGCGATAATACGGCGCGGGATCGTCCGGCAAAACCGTTTCACCTTCGTAACTCCAGCGGCGTAAAATACCCTCGACGCGGCGCAGTTTGCGGTAATTTTCCAGCAGCTTGTTCGCGTCCGGCAACGCCCCGGCATCGCGCGCCCGTTCGAGTGCGCACAGGGTGTTTGCCTCCGGCCAGCCGTTTTCAAGGCACAAAGCCTGGGCGATGAATTCCGCATCCATCAAACCGCCTTTGCCGGTCTTGATGGCCAGGTCGTCCTGACCATGCGGTGTGCGCTCTTTCTCGATGCGCAGCCGCATTTGATGAATTTGCTCTTTCCAGTCCGGAGCGAAGCAGGCAGGTAAAGTAGCGCAGACGTCCCGTCTGCTCTGCCTTGACTTCATTTTCGGCAGGCGAGACGCCTGCGCTACTTTCGAGAAATTCGTCAGTGTGGCCGCCAGCTTCTGAAATTTTTCGCCCAGCGCCAGGTTCCCGGTCACGGGTCGCGTGCGGGTGAGCGCCTGGATTTCCCAAAGCTGCGCCCGCTGCCGGTAATATTCCTCGTAAGCCGCCAGCGTGTTGACCAGCAAACCTTTCTCACCGTCGGGACGTAACCGCGCGTCGGTGTGAAACACCATCCCCTGCTCCGTCCGGCGCGACAGCAATTCCTTCATGTTCACGGCCAGCCGCTGCAATTTTGGCAGCTCCTTTGCCCGGGCGTCCGTGACAAACAGGAGGTCTAGGTCGGAACCGTAATCAATTTCACACCCGCCCAGTTTGCCGAGGCCGATGACGACGAACGGCGGCGTCCGGATTTTGTTTTTGCGCATGACAACTTCAAGCGCGTATTGCAGGCAGGCATCGGCGAGCGCGGAGAGTTCGGCAAGATTTTGCTCGAAATCGGCCAGGCCCAGGATGTCGCGCAGGCCGAGGCGCATCAATTCAGCCTCATGATAGCGGCGCAGCCAGAAAAACTGGTCTTCGTCATCGTGTCCGTGACGCAAATCCTTCAAAATCTCCGGCGCCATTTTGCGCTGGCGCAGGCGCCCGCCGGCCACAAAATCGTCAATTAAATCCGGATCGCGAATGGCGGCCTCGGCCAAAAATTCGGAACGGTCGAACAGCAACAGCATCAACTCAAACGCCGCCGGGTTGCCGTTCCACATTTCAAACAGCGCCGTGCGCGTGCCGTAAGCCTCAATGAAGCTGTCCAAACGCGTCACCACGCGGTCGGGATCGGAAAGAATCCGGGATTGGGGACTATGAATTGCGGATTGGCCGGGACAAAGAGCCAGGAATTTTAGAATCAATTGCCGTGCCAGTTCCGTCGTGTGCGGCGACACATGAACGTAACCCGGGCCTTCGGCGAATTCCTTGAGCAGGCGAAACGCCGTCTCCGGGTCGCGAAACGAATGCGCGGCGAGCAGGTTTTCCCATTCCGCCTCCGCGCCATCGAATTCCGGTGGTAGAACCGCGTGCATTGATTTTGGCGCGTCCGATTTCAGGAGTTTGTCATAAACCCGCCGCACATTGCCGGTGTGCATTAGCAGCGCGGCCTCAAATCCTGCCCATGACTTGAAGCTCATCAACCGCGCCAGCCTCAGTTGCGCCTGGCGGTCGGTGGGAATCGTGTGCGTCTGCTGATTTTCCTCCATTTGCAGGCGATGCTCGACATCGCGGAGAAACTGGTAGGCGGCGTCGAGTTGTTGCGCTTCCTCTTCCACCAGCAATTTGTACTGCGCGAGTTTGGCGAGGCACGGAAGCGTTTGCGCGGTTTGCAGAAACGGCAGCCGGCCCGCGTGTAAAATTTGCAGCGATTGGGCGACAAATTCGATTTCCCGGATGCCGCCGCGCCCCAGTTTGACGTTTCGCTCCAGTTCTTCCGCCCCAACAATTTCCTTCTCGATTCGATCCTTGACCGCGGCGACTTCGTGGAGCACGTCGGGGCTCATCGAACCGGGAAAACGGAAGGGCTGGATCATTTCGAGGAACTCGGCAGCCAGACTTTCGTCGCCGGCAACATGCCGCGCCTTGATGAGCATCATCCGCTCCCAGGTCTGTCCCCATTCCGCGTAATAATTCTCATAGCTTTCAAGCGAACGGCACAGCGGCCCGGCGTCACCCTCGGGTCGCAATCGCAAATCAATGCGGAACAACATTCCGTCCGGCGTTACGCGGGAGACCTCGGCGATGAAAGCCTCGGCGAGTCTGCTGAAAAACTGGTGGTTCGACATCGTGGCGCGCTGCGTTTTTTTCTTCGTCGGCGGCGCTTTGAACACTTCGCCCTCATCGCTGTAGAGGAACAGCACGTCCACGTCCGAGCTGTAATTGAGTTCCTGCCCGCCGAGTTTGCCCATGCCCAGCACACAAAATTCCGTGCGTTGCCAGTTCCCCTCCGCATCCTGATGAAAAGGCTGGCCGAATCGCCCGATGAATTGCTGCCGGCAAATCCGCCACACGGCGTCAAGGCATACGTCGGCCAAGTCTGAAATTTCGCGGGTGATTTCAACCACGTTGCTGAGGCGGGCGAGGTCACGCGCGGCAATGCGCAGCATTTCGCGCTGCTTGAAGCGGCGCAATCCGGCAAACGCACCGGCGTAATCGCGCGCATCCAGTTTCGGTTTCAACCCGCTTTCGATCTCGCGTCGAAAGCCCTCTGCGCGGCGTGGAAATTTAAGCTGCTGGATGTCGAGCACCGACAGCCAGTCGGGATTCGCGACCAGCAAATTGCCGAGCGCCGATGAACCGCTCAACAGTGCAACCACGACGCGAATCCGGTCGGCGGAAAATTTTTCAAGTGGGGGGCCGGCGCCCGTCGCGGCGAGCAAATCGAGAAAATGTTTGACCCGGGCCGGATCGGCGGAAATTCCTGTCAGTTTTTGCCAGTCCGATTTTTTCATGCGACGAGCGCGCGTCAGTTTTTGGAACGCGTGTAAATTCCTTCAACAAAATCAACCGCCCGGCGGCACAGCGGCTCCCAGTCGAGTTCGGCTTCGACCCGCGCGGCGGATTGGGCGGCGCGGATTTGCCAGGCCAGGGGCGGTTCATCAAGCCAGTCGAGGATTTTTTTGCCGAAATCCGCGCCATTGAATTCCGAGAAGCGCACCATCGGGTCGTTTTGGAAATAGCCCCGGATGCTTTGGAGGGGCGTGCAGACACTGGGCAGTCCGCAGGCGACGTATTCGACGACTTTGGCGACAAACGCGCAGTGCGTGCCGGCGGATTCCTCATAGGGCACGATGCCCACGCTGGCGTCGGCCAGATGTCTCGCGACTTCGGCGTAAGGCACAAAGCCGGTGCATTCGAAGTGGAAGTGGGGAATGTATTCCTGCGCGCGGTTCAAAAAATTTTCCAGTGCAGCGGTGCGCTGGCCGACAAATCGAAAGATGGTGCCGGGACGGTTTTGGGTCACGTGCCGGATCGCGCCAAAGGCAATGTCGCCGAGGTGATGAAAATCCAGCGAGCCGTGCATGACGACGACCGGCGGGCGATTTGGCGCAATCATCCGCACATAAAATGGAAAATATTCCGCCGCATAGCCGTAGTAAATCGGCAGGATTCTTTCGCGCGGATAGCCGCATTCGACAAAGTAATCGGCCAGGGTGTCGGAAATCGCCAGCACACCATCCACGCCGTAACGGACGGGCATGGAAATTTCGTAGCGTTTGAGCATCTCGACGACCGGGCGGGGCGCGATGTAGGCCGGCCAGGTTTCCATGAAACCGGTGAGGAGATCGGGAAAATTCATCACGACCGGCACGTTCAGCCGGCGTTTCAACCGGCCGGCGGCCACGGCGGAAATCGTGTGTTGCGAGAGCAGCAAATCGAATTTTATCGTGCGCGCGGCCCGGACAACCATGCGCTGCAAAAAAGAAGGATAGAGCAAGTATTTGAAATTGCGCAGGCGGGCGTAGCGTCCCATTTGCCAGGCGGTGAACTGATGCAAATGGATGCGGAATTTCTTTTCGACGGCATCGGGTTTGGTGATTTGCGGACAAAAAACGTGGACTTCGTGGCCGCGCCGGACCATTTCTTCGACCAGATAAACGGCCTCCGCCGAGCCGCCGCCGGAGGGCGGATAAAACGGTTCATGGGTCAGAAACGCGATACGCAACGGGAATTTGGATTCGCGCACGCGGTGACGCTATGCAATTTGGGCCGGGCCGTTCAATCATAATCAGCGTCCACCGGCAGGCAAAAAGTTTGACAAGCGCGGGTGGGACTTTAGATTGCGTGCTCTCCGGATGGGGTCGTAGCTCAGTTGGTAGAGCGCCTGAATGGCATTCAGGAGGTCAGGGGTTCGAACCCCCTCGGCTCCACCATCCTGCGCTCGGAACCGACGCTTGGAGGTTCCGAGCGCAGGATGGTGTCCTCCATAGCCTCGGCGAAGGAGGACTTTCTTGTCACGAATTCCGAGTTACGGATGGCAGGCCAGCAATTTCGCTGATAACCAAAGACGCTCCGGGCTTCGACTCGGCAAGCCAGCCTTCCAAAGTACAGAGTGCAGGCTGCCGCGCCGTAACGCAGTGAAGGCGGGCCCGCAACCCATGTCTTTCAAAACGTTCCAAACTTTAATCCGGCAGGGCAGCCGACCCGGTCGGATTGGTTTTGGCAGCGCACGACATTAGGGTGTGGCGGACACAAAGGTTTCGTCCGTATCCGGCCAGCAACCAGCCTGAGGACACAATAAAAAAAAAGTTCTCCAGCAGTTTGCGACAGATGAAAACTTCGCCGTTGCCGCAACCACAATCGAATTTCACCGCGCAGAACGGGATGGCCAGCGCCGACTGGATGGCCAGGGCGCGCCGGAACACCAGCACCGTGAACGGCACCAGCATCACGATCAGCATCACCGCCGTCCCGCGCACCGCCACACCCGCCAGCAGCAGCAGTCCGCAAAATATTTCAAACCAGGGCAGGGCCGCGGCAATCGAGTTCAACAGCAGGGAACTTTGCACCAGGTCGTATTGCCGCACCAGTTTGAGGAACTCGACCGGATGCAACGCCTTGTTCAAGCCCATGTACAGAAAGACCGCGCCCAATAACCACCTCGCCAGCACGGCGAAAGTGTCCGCGGCGGTGCGATTCCAGGACGATTGGCTGGTATTCATTTGTTGGTGCTGCGCAGGTTCCCGCTGTTTCGCCCGCCGATCTCGACCGGCAGTCCGTTGGTGGTCCACTCCGTGATCCCTCCCGTGTAAATAAAAAGTTTCTGGTTCGCAATTCCGACATCCCTGAGCGTGATGGCGGCGGACTCGCTGTCGTCGCAATCGCCGCCATTACAATATAGCACGATCTGCTCCGCTGCCTGGCAAACCGGAAGCACGGTGGCAAAGTATTTTTCCGGATGGTAGGGGTCGAATTCGCAAGCCCCGGGGATGTGCCCTTCCCGGTAGTGCAGTTCGTCGCGGGCATCAATGAACGCGATGCTCCCCTGCTTGAAACGCGGATCGTGGAAAAGCTGCGCCGCCTGGCGGCCATCAACCCATTGCAGTCCCTGTTCCTTCAATCGCACCGCCAGAAGTTGAGCGGGAGAAGACGCCGGGGGATTTGTGTTTGCAACGTCGCTTGGCGAACCAGCGCCGGTTGCCACCGGCACCGGGCGGTTGATGTCTGCTGGAAAATAGTTGCGCGTGAGTGCCAGACCGCGCGGTGAAACCCGGTTGGCGGCAAACGCAAAAAGGGCGCCGATGACCGCCACGAGCGCAGCTTCCAAGAAGACCTTTTTGACTGCGAGCCAGCGGCCAGGCGCCATGGACTGAATTGCATTGTCTTTCACACGATCTGGCAACAGCGTGAGCAATCCGACCGCAGGGAGCAAACACTTTTTCCCGGTCAGCACCACTTCATTCATATTATTATCAACGCTTATAAATCACACAGCAGTTTTAATTATTATAAATTACTTTAATAATGTTTATGTATCTATATAAAAGTTATCATTAATCTAATAGTGATTTATACTTATTCATGTCAGCTGCTTTTATTGGTAATCTTATGACAATATATGTAAACTAGTTGCCAAGGGATGCGGTGTGGATTTTGTCCGGCGTGCTAGCGTCAAACAGTGAGTCGGGAAGCCGTTTGAGTGCACGCATGAACATTTTTGTCACAGGTTTGAGTTACAAAACCGCGCCGGTGGAGGTGCGTGAAAAGCTGGCGGTGAGCCCCTCCCTTTTGCCGTGCTACGGCTGCCGCCTCAGGCTCAACGCCGGCCTGGATGAAGTCGTGCTGGTTTCCACCTGCAATCGCGTCGAGGTGTATGGCGCGACTTCGGCCTGGGTCCAAGGCCGGGTGTTTCGCATTTTTCAACAGCTTTGTCCCGGTCTGGATGTGACGCCTTATATTTACGTCAAGGAAGGCGCCGCCGCGGTGAAACACCTATTCTCAGTCGCCAGCGGTCTGGATTCCATGGTGATTGGTGAAACGGAAATCACCGGCCAGATCAAAATCGCCTATCAAGCGGCACAACAGATTGGACTGACCGGCCGGGTGCTGAACCGGTGGTTTCAAACCGCGTTGCAGGTCGCCAAGGAGGTCCGCACGCACACGGGCATCGGCCGCGGCGCCACCTCCGTGGGCAGTGTCGCCGTGGAACTGGCGGAAAAGGTTTTTGCCGGGGATTTGTCGGACAAGACGGTGATGATTCTGGGTGCGGGCAAAATGGGCGAAGCCTGTGTCCGCCATCTGGCCAAACGCGGCACCCGCTCGGTGCTGGTGGCCAACCGCTCCCTTGAGCGCGCACAGACGCTGGCCGCGGAACTTGGTGGACGTGCCCTGTCGTTTGACGAACGCATGGCAGCCATCGTCGAGGCCGACATTGTGGTCAGTTCGACCGGCAGCCCGACGACGGTCCTCCACAAACACGAGATCGCCGGCATTTTGAAGGCCCGATCGAACCGGCCGCTGGTCTTGGTGGACATTGCCGTGCCGCGGGATATCGCAACGGACGTGGAGGAACTGGACAACGTTTACCTTTACAACATCGACCACCTCGAAGCGGTTGTCCGTGAAAATTCCCGGATGCGGGAACAGGAACTTTCCAAATGCAACGAAATCATCGCCCGGCGCGCAGGGGCGTTGATGCTGAAATTGAATCCGCCGCCCATCGCCCGGCCGGTTGCCGGCGTGGAATTGGTGCCGGGCTGGACCCTGTGCGAGGCGGCGATATGAAGGAAATCACAACTGCGAAAAACAAAAAAATGACACGGATGGTAATGGTCGTAAACCCAGACAAAACTCAAAACTTATGAAAACACACAATCCCACATGGAAAAAGTTTGCCAGCCTTGCGGCGGTGACATTGGCGTTTGTCGGGACCGTGGCCACCGTCAACGCGGCGTCAATCGCATTGAATGGCCAGGTTACCCAGCGTCCCCTAACACCGACTGAAATCTCATCAACTTACGGATATTCGCTGACCAATGCCCAGTTCTCCGCCGGCATCGGCACCGTCGCCTTGGGCGAACCGGTCTATCTTGATGCCATGGTGAGCGCCACCATCGCGCCTTCAAACATCATTAGCGTCACCTGGGCGCTGACCAACAGGCCAGTAGGTTCGCTGGCAGTGCTGACCAACAGTCCGTTGGGCACCAATGTGCCGCTCTTCAAGACGGGCGATCGTGTCACTGGTGGGGCCGGTGGGACCCCCTCACCGTACCTTCAACTGGCGGGCCGGACCTTTTTCCGCCCGGATGTCGTCGGACAATACACCGTCCGGGCCACGATCACCACGACTGGTACCAGCGGAGCGAACACCATCTCCCCCTCCACCACGAACATCGCCACCACCATCACGGCGTCCACTTATTATGGCGTGAATACTTGCGCTGCCTGCCATAGTGGCGGCGTCCTGAATGCGCCCATCATTTACCCCACTTGGACGAATACACCCCATGCCACGTTCTTCACCCGTGCCATTGATGGCCTGGTCAGCAGCCACTACAGCAAGAGTTGCATTCAGTGCCACACTCTCGGCTACGATACCAACTCGTTCGCCGTCAACGGCGGCTTTGACGACATGGCGAAGTTGTATGGCTGGACTTTCCCGAGCGTGTTGACCAACGGCAACTGGGCCAACATGCCGGCGGCATTGCAGGACCTGGCCAACATCCAGTGCGAGAACTGTCACGGCCCCGGCAGTCAGCATCCGGTTTCACAAGGCATAGTAGGAAATACCAATTTTATCTCCGTCAGCTACGGCGCGGGTGTTTGCTCGCAATGCCATGACGGTCTGAACAACGAATACCAAAGCGCGGAATGGAATAATTCGCTCCATGCTTCTTCCGCCAGACAGACCAGCGCCGCCTGCGTCCGTTGCCATACGGCACCTGGCTTCATTGGTTGGGCCACGGCTGGCGGCATGAGTGCGCAGAATTTGTATCCAACCAATGTTATTTCAGCGAATGCGTTTTCCACCAATATTTTAACCACCTCCCCCAACACAACCTACGAAGCGATCACCTGTCAGGCTTGCCACGACCCGCATGATGCTTCCAACCCGCACGAATTACGTATGGGCTATAATGTTACGTTCTCCGATGGCACGGTGGTCACGAATGCCGGCAGCGGTGGCTTCTGCATGGAATGCCATAACAACCGCAACGGTTCTGTCACCAACATGTTGGCGAAATATCCTTTGAATCAGAACAACTGGGCTGGCGGCGTCGGCTTTGGAACGCATGACAGCCCGCAGGGTGATATGCTTGAAGGCGTGAATGCCGTGACTTACGGGCAAGTGATTCCCAGCGCTCCGCACGCCAATGTGGTGTCCAACACCTGCGCAGGTTGCCACATGCAGCCGATAGCTACCACTGACCCGGCTTTCGCCAAGGCGGGCGGCCATACCTTCAAGATGAGCTATACGAACAGCTTGGGCGCCAAGGTTCCGGTGGCCTATGTCTGCAACCAATGCCACGGCGCCATCACCAACTTTGACTTCCCGGTTGCCGATTACAACGGTGACGGCGTCGTCGAAGGTGTCCAGACTGAAGTCCATCACTTGCTCGACAAACTGTCCACGCTCATGCCCCCAAGAGTCTATCAGGCGAACTCCGCCAACTACGTCGCGGATGGCTTGGTCAAGGCTTCCGACAGAAATATGGCTAATTATACCAACATGCCAATCAAGTTCTTGAACGCTTATTACAACTGGGACTTTGTCTACTATGACAACAGCTTCGGTATTCACAACGCGCCGTTCGCGGTCGGTCTGCTCAAGGCCTCCATTGGTAACTTGACCGGTGATGCCAACGGCGACGGCATCCCGGATGCGTGGCAGATCGGTTATTTTGGCGCCAACTTTGTCTCCAACGCCATGGCTGGCCCCAACGCCGTCAACAACACCAACGGCATTCCCAACTGGATGATGTATGCCTTGGGGCTTGATCCGCACAGCGGCTCCACCGCCATAAATGGTGTCATCTATGTCAATGGCAAGAGCCTGATCTCAGGCACCAATACCATCGCCATCTACACCGCCGCCGAGGTGGTGTTCAATACGCAGATTGGAACGACCTATACCATTCAGGGCATTTCAGCCCTTACTGGCAATTGGCAAAATATCAGCACGAACATTCCGGGCACGGGAACCTCGGTCAGCTATCTGACCCCGACGCGAAACAACGTGCAAATGTTCTATCGCGTGGTGCACACGCCGTAATCGGGTAAAATCATTTGAACACCCCCTTCCCGGCAACGGGAAGGGGTTTTTGTTTGCCGGTGAAGGTGGAAAAACCCTCACCCCTGTCGCGTCGTAGTGAAACGAAGACGGATTGTCGCGTCGACTTGTCTCGCCGACTTGCCGCGTCAAAGTACAACGACGACGGGAATTCGATGAAGGCGGAAGTGAAACGAAGACGGATTGTCACGCCGCCCAGCTCTCAACTCCGTAAAAGGGCGTGGCCGCGTGACGTAGTTTTACGCGGCTTTACGCCCTCATCCGATTATTTTGACGAAATCCGTCAATTTCTTCCCGGTATAGAAGTTTATCCATTTGCCGGTCGCGTCATCATAATAGGCCAGACAACTATATCCCTTGCACTGAACCCATACCAGGTCCTTGTGATTTGGAACCCGCCCGCTGGTTTTATCATTTTTCGTGTCTGATTGGACGTCGTTTTTCATTAAAAGTAATCGGTTGGTTGGATGGACGCTGTATTTCATTGAAAGGTAACACCCTATTATTCCTACTCCGTCCTCCGCTTTCGGCTTTCCGCTTTTGCCCTTTGGGCCTCAACCCCCTCACCGCGTGAGGCGAAGTCTTTTACGCGGCCCTCAACTAATTATTGCCGCTGCCGGATTTCCGGCGCACACTCGCTCCCACCATGTCTTCCGGGTTTGATACAGCCGCCCCGTGGCGCAGCTTTACGGGGCTTTTGCAAAGGTTAAAGCGCTTATGGCGGATTTTCGGGCCAACGAGAAATTCTACCTGTCCCCGGCCTATCAGGAACAGGAGGCGCGCCGCGACTTCATTGACAAATTCTGGCTCGCCCTCGGCTGGGACGTGAACCACGAGACGCAAAAGAACCCCTTCGAGCAGGAAGTCAAGGTCGAGCGCAAGGAACACGGCTTTTCGCAGCGGCGGGCCGACTACGCCTTTTATCTCGCGCCGAATTTCCGCGACGTGAAATTCTACGTCGAGGCCAAGAAACCCCACGGCGACATCGCCACGGCGGACAATTATTTCCAGACCATCCGTTACGGCTGGAGCAGTTCCACGCCCGTCGCCGTCCTGCACGATTTTGAACAATTCGAGATCGTGGACTGCCGCTATCGTCCGCACATAGATACCGCGCTCGCGCAAAACCTCCGCAAATACCATTTCAGCCACTACGAAGACCCGGAGAAATTCGCGGAAATCTACTGGCTCTTCTCCCGCGAAGCCGTCGCCAATGGCTCAGTCGAAAAATTCGCCGAAACCCTGCCCAAAAAACGCGGCCGGGGCTTCCAACGCGGCCTGTTCAAAGGCGGTGACCTGCCGATGGGGGAACAATTCCTGCAAGACCTGGACGAATTCCGCGACGAACTCGCCCGCGCCTTCAAAAATGCCAATCCCAATCTCGACGGCGAGACCCTGACCGAACTCACCCAGCGCACGCTGGATCGCCTCGTTTTCCTGCGCTTCCTCGAAGACAAACACATCGAACCGCAGAACCACATCGCCTATTTCGGCGACAAGGGCACCGCCTGGCAGGATTTCATCGCCGAATCCCGCCGTCTCGACGGCATCTACAACGGCATCGTCTATAAAAAGCACGAAATCCTCGACGCGCCCGGCTTCAAGCTGGATGACGACAGCTTCTCCGGCGTCTGCGAACGCCTTTCCCATCTCAATTCGCCCTACGATTTCAACGCCATCCCCATCCACATCCTCGGCAGCATCTACGAACGCTTTCTCGGCAAGGTCATCGTCACCACCGACAAACGCGCCCGACTGGAGGAAAAGCCCGAAGTCCGCAAGGCCGGCGGCGTCTATTACACGCCCGAATACATCGTCCGCTACATCGTCGAAAACACCGTTGGCAAACTGATTGCCGGCAAAACCCCCGCGCAGATTGCCGGAATGCGCTTTGCCGACATCGCCTGCGGCAGCGGTTCATTCCTGCTGGGCGTCTATGACCTGCTCATCCGCCACCACACCGCCTATTACAACCAATACCCAGGCAAGGCGAAAAAGGGCGACGTGATGGGACGCGACGACGGCCTGCACCTCTCGCTCCAGAAGAAACGCGAAATCCTGTTGGCCAACATCCACGGCGTGGACATTGACCCGCAGGCCGTGGAAGTGGCGCAACTCTCCCTCTACCTGAAACTGTTGCAGGACGAAACGCCCGCTTCCGCCCGCAACTACCAGATGGAATTTCATGAAACGCTCCTGCCCACGCTCAACAAAAACATCGTCTGCGGCAACTCGCTCATCGGCACGGACATCTTGACCGGCCAGCTTTTCGCGTCGGATGAGGAAAAGAAACTCAACCCGATGGATTTTGAGCAACGCTTCCCGCACATCTTCCCTCGCGGAACTGCCAGCGGCGAACTGCGTGAAACCGCAACGCCGCTGGATTTCACATTTCCCGGCGTGCCGCTGCATGGCAGTTACAACTACAAAAAAAAGAAAGGCCCAAAAGTCGCGCCGCCCGCTGTGCCGGTATTTGAAGGTGGCTTCGATGCGATTGTCGGTAATCCGCCTTATATTGACGTTAAGGAGCTTCCAGACCGAATTAAAACAGAACTTAGCAGAAAATATAGATCAGCGACGCAGCGTTTTGACCTCTATATTCCATTTATCGAGCGGGGAATTTCGTGTCTTGCGAAAGATGGCTTACTAGGCTTCATTGTCCCGTCAATGTTCATGCGGCGAGAGTATGGAGCCGCTCTTCGCAGTGTCATTTTGGAGAAATGCTCAGTTTCCAATGTTGTTGATTTCGGAACCAACCAAATTTTCTCCGGGCCATTGAATTATGTAGCCATCGTTGTTCTGCAAAAAGGACGAAGTCAAAAGGCAATTGCTGTAACGAAATTCAGCCGCACGGGACTGTCGGCTTCGGAAATCAGCGGTGTGTTGGGAGGAAATGAAGAGTCTGGCGTCGCAACGTTTTCAGTCAAACCAAATGCGTTGATTGCAAACGTCGAATGGCAATTTCTCGATGAAAGGCAATCCGAATTTGCAAACCGACTTTTTAAGGATTTTCACTCTTTAGAATCGATAGTCGGTTTCGCCAGCGAAGGCATCCACAGTGGAAAAGACGAGGTCTTCTTTGTTCCGCGTGAAACAGTCAAAACCCTTCGACTGGAAACCCCACCCGTTTTCCCTTTAGCGAAGGGCAAAGACATACACCGGTATGAAGCTGCTGACAGCAAATCATTCCCAAATTGTGTGGTGTATGTCACCCTGCTATTGCTTGACGTGAATCTTGAAGCCAATCTGCCAAATACAGTGCAACGACAAAGCCAAGTCCGCTTCACGAACGGAGTTCACGAAAAACATGAATGGCTCAAGGCATCAAATGGATTTTTGCAGGAATTGTTGGCACTATCTGGGGAAAGCTCCTTGCAGCGACACCGCTCGGTGTTTCAAGAGCCAATTGATCCAGACGAACGCTGGGTGCTTTTCGCGGACGAACTGCGAGGCATAAGTTCGTGAACGGGTCGTGAACGGGCCGGTTCTTAGTATTGGCTGACGCGTCCGACGCATGATCAGGTTGGACAGCCTTTGTCGCACCGGATGAAATAAAATTGAGCGCATGAAACGTAAAATTTACGAGCCGGTCACGGATTTTGAACGGGCCATCAGTTATTGTCCGCTGTATCTGGCCTGGCGCATCCTCGACGAGGCGCGCAATATCAACGTTCTCATAATAAACTTAACATGAAAAAATTCGCTGCTTTATTGGCTTTGCTATTTTCGGTTGCCGTCGGATTCAGCCAGGAACAACTGACGCCGGAAAGGTTTCGGGAGATTGTCGCCACACCGGGCGACAATGTGCCATTGCAGCCCAAACTAGTCGCGGGCAGTCCGCTATGGACAAATGCCACGGTGAATGTGGTCCTGAAATTTCAAACCGGGAAAGTTTTCAAGGAAGAAGTCACTCAAACCGCCAAAACCATCGGCGGCAAATACATCGTGTTCACCGGCCAATCGCAATTTTACCACCAGCCGATGAGCAGTATCCTGACGTTCGACGAAAAGGCGTCGGCGCTCAAGATTTATGGTCTTTATGGCGATGGTCATGGCGGCGACATCGTGACCGAGGGCCTCATTGTTTATGATTATGAGAAAAAGACTTACGCCGCGAGTGCGGCTTATGGAGACGGATTCAAGGAAATTACTGTCGGTTCGTATTCCGACACGGAAAGTTCGGACCGGACATTGGTTTATAAAGACGGTGTTTTATCCATGACGCGGGAGGTCAAGACTAGACCGGTCGTCGAAAAGAAATGAGTCGTTTGACGCGAATCCCGCCAATTAGTTGAGAGTTGAGAGTTAACGAGAAAACCGAATGAAACGGAAAATTTACGCGCCAGTGACGGAATTTGAACGGGCCACCAGTTATTGTCCGCTGTATCTGGCCTGGCGCATCCTCGACGAGGCGCGCAATTATTTTCAGACACCCATCCCGGAAGCGTTCGCGGACAAAATCGCCCACCGCGCCGAGGCCGTGTTTGCCCGGCATCCCTTCTGGTCACGTAAAGCTGCGCCACGTGACAGGCAGCGACAATTTCAGAGCCAGCGCCAACGCGAATTCATTCTGACCAGCATGAGACATTGGCTGGCCGGGGTTCTGGCCAAGGAACGCCCCGCCCTTTTCCGTGACCTGCCGGAAAGTTTCAAGCTTGGCCAGCCATTGCCCATGAAACCGAATCCGTGGCGCGGCTCGCCGGGAGTCTCACCCCACCAAATTCAGAAAATAATGGGCAGAAAACCCGGCCTGTCCCGTCCGGTCAGCCGTTTCGTCCACGGCTGCGAGCTGCTTCCGGCTTAGACTGCCATTGTCCTACGCTGTTTGTTAAGCTGCGCCAAAATCATGTGTGCCCGTTATTCTGTTGCGAAAGATTTGGCCGATTTTGCCAAATTCTTTAATTTCATTTACCGCGTCGCCTTTTTCGCCTCGCGTTTCAACATCACCCCGCGCCAGCTAGCCCCCGTAATCGTCCTCGACAATACGATCTATGACCAAATTTGGCTTCTCCGAAGCCTTATGGCGTGTAGAGTTCCGCGCTGGAGAGGATGGTGAACGTGCGGTCAGAGTTCTTGAATTCACCGCCGGCGGCGAGCACCTGGCCGTTCGCCAGCCGTGTCGCGGTGTGGCTGGCGCGGGCGTGGTTCAGGCTCCCGGTGAGCAGCCAGGAGTTGCTGGATGAATCGTAGAGGCGTGCGATGCCGTCGGTGCCATAGGAGCTTTCCCCGGCTGCCAGTAAAACCTTGCCGGTGAGGAGCAGCGTCAGCGGGCCGTTCGGAGGATTGACAGCGATGTTGTGCGTGGCGGTCCAGAGGCCCGTGACCGGGTTGAAGAACTCGCTGACGTAGCTGGCCAGATTCCCTCCGAAGACCAGCGCATCACCGTTCGGAAGCAGCGACGCCCGGGTGCTCGGATGGGAAAAGACCATGCTGCTGGTCAGCGTCCAGTGACCGTTGGCATAAAGCTCGGCAGTATTCGCGAAGCCGGCGCCTCCGGCAAGCAATACCTGGCCATTTTGGAGGAGCGTAGCCTGGGCGCCGGCGCGAGCGTTGTTCATGCTCCCGGTCGCCTTCCACGTGCCGCTCGAGGGGTCGTAAAGCTCGGCGCTGGCCAGGGCGGTGCCAGAGGAGTTGAGGCCACCGGCGACCAACACCAGGCCGTTGGGAAGCAACATCGCGGTGTGTTCGAAACGCGGTGTCGTCATGCTGCCAGTGGCCGTCCACTGGCCGGTGGCCGGGTTGTAAAGCTCGGCGCTGCCAGTGCAGGAAATAACGCCGGTGTCGCTGATGCCGATGAGCCCGCCCGCGACCAGCACCTGACCGCTCGGGAGCAACGTCGCTGTTTGGAAGGTGCGGACTGTGGCCATGCTGCCGGTGACGGTCCACTTGCCCGTTGCTGGACTGTAGCGCTCGGCGCTGGCAAATGTCCCGGCAGGGTCATGGCCACCCGCAGCCAACACCTCACCGTTGTTGAGCAGCGTGGCGGTGTGGTTGACGCGGGCGGTGTTCAGGTTGCCGGTGTTTGCCCAGGTGCCAGAACTCTGGGCCAGCCCGGGCACAGCTGTGCCCGCTGCCAGCGCGAGGGCGAGCGAGACTGCCAAACGGTGATGGCATTTCCAGCGCTGGCCCATCGGTTCAATCGAGTCGCCGGTTTTAACTAGAGCAATTGGAGTTACTACTTTTTTCATTTTGTTTAATTTTTAATTGTTAATATTTCTTTGCAAAACTATTCAAAGATGAGATGCACAACCGCTTGTTTTGTTCCCGAAGAAAAGTCATTTTTGAAAATCTTCTCGCCCGCTCTCGTGCAAACTGCTAAATCCTATGCCAATGAACCGCCTCCTTTTCGGCGACAATCTCAAATGGCTGCGCGACCCGAAGATTTTACCTGTCCGGCAATTGCCAGGCTAAACCGGTATCAGCCAGCCTTTGGAAATGGAGGCCGCTTTTTTTAATGCCGCGACGAGATGGAATAAAGGCGGGATGACGCCGATGGACGCGGATATCCAATAATGCTTAATCTTTCTAGAGCGCAAGTGATTGGCGGATGATTTCGTCCAACTCGGCTTGGACAGCCTTTGTTGCACCGGTTGAATACACTGGTTGAAAGTTGAGCGTTGATTGTTGAGTGTTAAAGAAAAAAGCTGCATGAAACAGCCGCAGAAAATTTATTCGCCGGTGACGGATTTTGAACGGGCCACCAGTTATTGTCCACGTAAAGCTGCGCCACGTTGCAGGCCGCTGTATCTGGCCTGGCGCATCCTCCCGTCTTCGCCGAGGCTATGACGGGCAGGCGACTTCACCGTGAGGCGTGCGATTATTTTTGCACACCCATCCCGGAAGCGTTCGCGGACCAACTCGCCCACCGCGCCGAGGCCGTATTTGCCCGGCATCCCTTCTGGGCACGTAAAGCTGCGCCACGTGCCGGGTCATTTAAAGCTACGCCACGTGACGGGTCACGACAATTTCAGAGCCAGCGCCAACGCGAATTCATCCTGATGTTCATGAGACATTGGCTGGCCGGGGTTCTGGCCAAGGAACGCCTCGTTTTGTTCCGTGACCTGCCCGAAAGCTTCAAAGTCGGCCACCCGTTGCCGCAGAAACACATCGGCGGCGCGGTAGCGCCGCCCTACCATAAACCAAAAACGGTAGGGCAGACCTGCCGGTCAGCCTCAAAATCCGGCCTGTCGCGCCCAGTCAGCCGTTTTGTTCACGGCTGCGAATTGCTGGGAGTTTAGACTGACATTGTCGCACGGGTTCAAGGTTGTCGTTATGGAAAATAAACCGCTTTCGGAACACAAACAAAAACTGAAGTTTTCAACTATTATACCTGTCATCCTTATAGGCCTTGTCTCGCTCCAGTGCGTTGTGGGTGCCTTCTGTGGCAGCTTAAAGGTCAAGGTTGCACCGAGGGAGGAGGCTCACACCTTGATCGCAGCAATTTTGGCATTAATTTTACCAATTAAGGGAGAGCTTTATGAACCCAAATGAACTGAAGCTTGGTAGAATTTTGGAGCCAAGTCGTTCCTTGTTTAGGAGCGGGGGCTGCCTACCAGAACAACGTAAAAAAACGTGAACTATCCAATACCCGAAAACGAGGCCGAACGGCTCAACACCTTGCGCGGTTACGGGATTCTCGACACGCACCCGGAGGACCGCTTCGATGACCTCACGCGGCTTGCAACCTTAATTTGCGGCACACCGATTTCCCTCATTAGCCTGGTTGACGAAGACCGGCAATGGTTCAAGTCGAAAACCGGCTTGGAAGTGTGCCAGACCCCTCGCGAGGAGGCGTTCTGCGCTCACGCCATCATGTCGCCGGAGTTGTTGTTGGTTCCCGATGCTTCCCAAGACCCGCGATTTGCAACCAATCCACTGGTGCTTGGTGAGCTGCACGTTCGGTTTTACGCTGGCGCTCCGTTGACAGCACCAAACGGGCATCATCTGGGGGCGTTATGTGTGATCGACCGGGTGCCCCGCCAACTGAGCCGCGAGCAACTGGAATCCTTGCGCATTCTGAGTCGTCAGGTCATGGCACAAGTGATATTGGGAAAGAATTTGTACGACTTGACGACCGCCCTGAAGGCGAAGGAGGATTTGGAACAGGACATCCAGAAACTGATCCAGGACTTTCTTCCAGGAAGCCAAGGCCATGCGTGACAAAGAGCACTGAAGTGGCGGCGCGGAAGC
>PMOA01000119.1 GCA_003161635.1 Limisphaerales bacterium | reverse complement strand
AATCATGTGGTGAGAACGTGCCACTCCGTTGCGCGCCGCCCGTCCGAATACCGGCCAACCACGGCGCGCAGGGGACTGCGCGCCCTGCCTTCACACCGGCACGACGGCAGTCCAGCAGTTTTGTCCGAACTTCGATTTGAATTTTTCCACAAGCGATTCGGCGGCGGCCATGTTTTCAGCGATGGCGAACGTCGTCGAGCCGCTGCCGGACATCAGCGCAGCCAGCGCGCCGTGCGCACGGAGAAATTCCTGGAACAGCGCGAGCACGGGATATTTTTCCAGCGCCGGACCTTCGAGCGAATTATAAAATTCAGCGCCCGCAACGCGCAAACCTGCGGTTTGAAGTTTTGAAATCAGTTTTTGCGCGCGGCCCGGCCGGCCGTTCAACGCCTCCGGAAAACGCGCGAGATTCTGATAAGCCCACGCCGTCGCGATGCCAAAACCGGGATGAATCAACAGGAACACCTTGTCACGCAACGCGGGAAAAAAATCGAGCGGTTGGATTTTTTCGCCGCGACCGGTGGCGAGCACGGGCTTGCTTTGGAGGAAAAACGGCACGTCCGAGCCGAGCGACGCGGCCAGTTCGCCGAGCTTTGCGGCTGAAAGCGGCTGGCCGAAAAGTTTGTTCAACGCGAGCAGAGTCGTGGCGGCATTGCCGCTGCCGCCGCCCAAACCGGCGGCGAGCGGAATTTTTTTCTCCAAATGAATGCGTACTCCGTCGCTGATTTTCGCGGTTTGCAAAAACCCGGTGGCCGCGCGGTGAACGAGATTGCGCGAATCCACCGGCAGGGCTGCGTCGCTGCACGAAAGTTCGACCGCGCCGCCGCGGCGTTCAAACGTCAGCCGGTCGCAAAGGTTGACCGGCTGCATGACGGTTTCGAGTTCGTGAAATCCGTCAGGCCGGTTGCCGAGGATGTTCAGCAGCAGGTTGACTTTGCCGGGCGAATTTTTTTCGAGCGGCATGGCCTTCACAAAAACAAAACGCGCCAACGGGAAATGGTTGGCGCGCGGATGAAAACGAATTCGGTCACGGTCAATTGTCGAACACGCGGAACCGGCTGCCGGGAATGAACGGCGCAACGTCGCCGCCGCTGAAACCGGTGTAGGTGTCCGTATCGAACGTCGAGTCTGAAATCAGGCCCGGCTTGTAGCTTTCAGGATAAACGGGGCCGGG
The DNA here is from genome assembly GCA_003161635.1 of Limisphaerales bacterium. GTDB lineage: Bacteria > Verrucomicrobiota > Verrucomicrobiia > Limisphaerales > UBA11358 > UBA11358. The sequence continues at coordinate 32,203 of PMOA01000119.1, read as the reverse complement.
ACTCAGGTAACTGGTCCAAATCGGATGATACGGCGGGAAGGGCGCGGTAATGATTTCATAAATGCCGAGGCCCGTGCGCGCCAGTGAGCGATTCAAGCCGCTAACAGCACCGGCGGTGTAGCCGGCGCTGGGCGATTCAAAAACGGCCGTTTGCTCAATGGAGCGGCGCATTTCACCCAGGCGGGTAATTTCAAAAGTGTTACTCATGCCGCGGCCGAATTTTTGTTCCGGCCCGGCGCAGCCGGACGTGAACAAAGCGACCATGCCGGCCAAAGCGAGAAGGGGCATCACGTTTCGCATACGTTTTTTAAGTTGACGAGTTGAGCTTACGCCGAAATCGCCGGATGTAAAGCGCGTTTTACGACTCGCGCGCGGCGCGTTTCCGATCCCGCCGATCCCAATACCACGCAATCCAGACGGTGATTTCGTAGAGCAATTGCAGCGGCACGAACATGACGAGCTGCGTCAGGATCTCCGGCGTCGTCAATATCGCGCCGAGGAACAGGTTGATGACGATCATGTAACGTCGCGCCCGGGACAACATGCGATAGTCAACCACCCCGATCTTCACAAGAGTGAGCACCACCACCGGCAATTCAAAGCCCAGCCCCATGCCCAGCAGGAATTTGCAGACAAAGCTGATGTATTCCTCCGCCCGCCACTGAAACGCGCCCAGGCCGAGCCAGTGAGAATACATCTGCGACGCGGCCAGCGCCACCGGCATCAAAATGAAATAGCAAAACGCCACGCCGGTGAGAAAAAGCCCGACGCCAACGACCAGCCCGCGATAAACGTGTTTGCGTTCGCGGATTTTCAATGCCGGGAAAACGAACGCCGCGATGAAGTAAAAAATGAACGGCGACGCCAGCACCACGCCGCCGTAAATCGCCACCTGAAATGCGACGACAAATCCACCGGCCGGGCTGAGATTGATCAGGTCAATTTTCATCCGTTGCGCGTCGGCAATCGCGTCGGGGTCGTCGCTGACCTGCCAGCCGAGCACCCGGTTGGTGCCAATGGCCAGCGGTTTTACCTGGATGGACACGAAACGGTTCGTGCCGAGGGCCAACGATCGTTGTTGTTCCGCCGTGAGTTGAAAATGGCCGAGGTGATTCGAGCCGAAGCTGACAACGATAGTCTGGTTGGTGCCGGGGTGTCCGACCGGGGCACGCGTCAAAGGCCACTTGATGATTTGAATGACGTAGTTGGCCGCGAAGAGGCAGACCAGCATCCCCACAAACAGCGCGACAATGCTCTTGATGAGCATCCAGCGAAAATCTTCGAGGTGTTCGAGAAAAGTTTTGACGGGGCCGCCTTCGGCCTCGTCGGGGCGTTCCGCTTCGTGGTCGCCGGCCATGTCAGAAATGTCCCCCCTCAGGCTTTGGGCGGATTGGAGGATTGTGAAACGGCGGGCGCGGACGGCGACTGGCCGTTGGCTGCCGGTTTGGTTGCCGGCGGCGTATCGGTCGTCGTGTTCTGGATTTCGTCCGTCACTTCCCGGGTCGCTTTCTTGAATTCCTTGATGCCCGTGCCCAACCCTTTGGCCAATTCAGGAATTTTCTTGGCCCCAAACAAAATCAAAACGACCACGAGAATCAAAACGACTTCCGTGCCACCCAAACCCCATGCGAACATGATATTCATAAATTTTGTCGAGCCTCGTAAAGCCTACGCCTGCCTTGGCCGATAGTAAAGCCGTAAATGTGGTGTCGTGTCCCGGCCGATTTCTGCGCTGGAGACGGCGCCCACTGCAAAATAAAAAGGGCCGCAGCAAATGCGGCCCTTGAATATCTTCAAATGTTTCCTGCCAAAATCAGGCTCCGCTCTTGGGATGGAGCAGAACGAAGTCCCCGCGACGGTTTTTCGCCCAGGCCGCTTCGTTGTTGGCAGGATCCACCGGCTTGTCTTTGCCGTAACTGATGGTGCGGATGCGCATGGGGTCAACCCCGGCCTTGGCCAGTGCTTCGCGCAACGCCAGCGCGCGGCGTTCACCGAGCGCACGGTTGTATTCCTCCGTGCCGCGCTCGTCGCAATTTCCCTCGATGAGCAGCTTCGTGCTCGAATCAGCGTTCAACGCGGAGGCAACGGCTTGAATTTTCGACCCTTCGCTCTTTTTCACGGCGGCGCTGTCGTAGGCAAAATACGCCGTGTAAGCGGCCAGCGCAGTGTGATCGGCAGCCATGCCTTCAAAATCTGTCAGGCTTGCTGTTGAACCGCCGCCGGTTGCACCTACACCCTCAGTTGCATTCATCGTGCCGCCACCACCGGGTTCACCGACCATCGAGGATCGTCCGGGTATCTGCGTGACTTTGACGGGTCGGTGGTTTTTGCAGCCGGTGTCAGCCAGTGTGACGGCCAGCGCGAATGCCAGCAGGTAAGTCAGTTTCATCATTTTCATATTTTTCCTTCAGTTCAGTTAAAAGTTCGTTAAAAAATTTAAGTTATCTCGCCCAAGCTGGTTGAGAATCGCTGCCTGAAATCCGGGCAATATCCTTGACCTGTTTCGTGAACACGTCAAGCACAGATAATACATGGCGTCCCCCCGCCCGCCGCATGAAAATCAGCGTCCGCGAATTCGGTGACCACGACGAGTCTTCGCCCGCCACGAGCACCGTGGGCGTCCCGCCGCCCGCCGGCACGACGCAAATGTCAAACTCGCCCGTCTGCGACGTGAACGCGATCCACTTGCCATCGGGCGACCAGTCGGGTTCGGTCGGGTTCGGCGCGCCGGGGGTCGGAATCCGCTGCATCGCACCGCCGCCCGCCGGCACTTTCGCCAGCACGCGCCGATCGGCGATTTTCGTCGCGAAACAAATCCATTGTCCGTCCGGCGACCAGCACGGCGACGAATCTTCGCTGCTCGTCGTCAATCGTTTCAAATCCGTGCCGTCAGCATTGCAGACCCAAACATTCGGGCTGCCGCTCTTGCTCAAAATCATCGCCACCTTCGAGCCATCCGGCGAGGCCGCCGCGCTGGTGTTCAGGCCGGAATAACCCGCGACGACATGGCGCTGGCCGTTGCCGAGGTTGTGATAAAAAATGTCCGGGTTGCCGCGCTTATACGATGTGTAATAAATTGCCAGCCGGCCCGGCACCCATGCCGGCGCGGCAACGATGGTATCGTCGTGCGTGATGGATTGCTTGTTGTAGCCGTCAAAATCGGCCACGTAAATTTCGCCGTTGCCGTTGCTGGATTGGGCCTTGAGGGCGATTTTGGTCTGCCCGATGCCGTTCTTGTGCGCGATGGCCTGGACGATATCGTCGGCGAACGCGTGCGCCTGCTGCCGCAACGACGCGCCGGTGTAGCTGCGCGTCAGAATCGTGTTCTTGGCGAAACGGGCGACCACCCGGCCCTGCACATTGCCGTCGTTGCTGCCGCTGATCTGGTATTGCGCGGCATCCGGGACGACAAAGTTGAAGCCCTGGACGTAAAGGTCAAATTTCAGAACGGCCGCTACTTCGCCGTTCAAGCCGTCCAGTGAGACCAGAATCGGCTTGGTCTGGCCCAGGACGGGAACCTCCACATTCAGGTTGAGGTCCTTTTGGTTTTGGCCGGAGGAGAGATTGCAGGCCAGCGCGATCAAAACGATCGGCAGGATGACTTTGATTGGGTTGAGCATGTTTTTTTTCATTCGAGAGTTCGTCGTGTGGCATTGAAATTGACAGGGTAAGACCGCTGTTTCTCGGTCGCGCCTTCCGGGAATGGCTCTATAAACGTGACCCGGTCCAACATGCGTTGAACCGCAGAGTCAATGTTTGCATCGCCCGAAGGGTCGGTGATGCGCGAGGAAATCACCGTGCCGTCGCTGGCGATGGTGACAGAAAATTTCACGATGGCGTTGTCGGAGGCCATGCCGTCCGGCGGCACCCAGGCGTGCCGGTAAACGCTCACGATCACCGTGCCATAACTCGCGTAGGACGCGGTGCCGGTGCCGGGCATGCCCACCTTCGTGCCCGGGGTCAAATTGCCCTTTAACCTTTGAAGGGCGCCGCTGATGGCCTGCGCCTGTCGGTCCTGTTGCGATTGCAATGTGTTGCTGGTTGTGGGGGAATTTTTTGGTGTGGGGCGCGTCACCAGTGTCGTGTTGATTTTGCGCGGCTCGGTTTTGGGTGTTTTTACAACCGGCGTCAAACTGTCGGGCGACAGTTTGTCCGGCATCCGGTCCGGCTCGGGTTTTACAACTTTCTCCGGCGTCGGCGGGGGCTGGGGCGGTATGAACGCGGGCGCGGGGGGCGGCGGCGCGGCATCCGGCTCGCCGCTGCTGAGAAGCCCGTCAACCAACTTGGCCGGGATCACGTCAATCGTCGGCTCGCCGTTCACTTTCGGCCGGGGCGAAAAAAACGCCGGACCGACGAATAAAATCACGAGCAGCAGCAGGTGAATGCCCGCCGTCCCAATGACGCATTTTTTTTGCAGGCGGTTCATCTCGTCGGTTCGGTGCGCAGCGAATAGCGCGTGATGCCGCTGCGCTGGCAGCCGTCAATCACCTGCGCCAGGAGGTCGTAACGGCTATCTTTGTCGGCGCGGATGTAGACGACCAGATTCTGATTCGCCCGAAATTCGCCGGCGAGTTGCGAAATCAACTGCGGCAGTTGCATCGCTTTTCGATCAAGCTTGTAATAGCCGGTGTTGGAGATTTCGACGGTGCGGATGTCGGACTTGTTCAACGTCTTGTCCGGCTGACCGCCGCGCGGCAGTTTCAAATTGATGCTCTGTTCCAGCAGCGGCGTGGTAATGACGAAGATGATGAGCAGCACGAACGCGAGGTCGAGCAGCGGCGTGATGTTGATTTCGCTCAGCGTCACGAGGTAACTGCGTTGTGAAAACCTGCGCATGGCGGCAAAATTTATTCGTCCGACAAAAATTCTGTTTCCATCCTGGAAACGAGTTCCTGTGCGAAATTGTCGAGGTTGACGGTAAACACGCGCAAATTGTGCACGAGCCAATTGTAACCGAACATCGAGGGAATCGCCACCAGCAGTCCGGCGACCGTCGTGATGAGCGCCGCCGAGACGCCGGGCGCCATCGCCGCCATCGTCGCCGCGCCTTGCTGCGCGATGCCGGCAAACGTGCTCATCACGCCCCAAACCGTGCCGAGCAAACCCATGAACGGCGCGCCGCTGACCGCGATCGCGAGCAGGATCAAACCGGATTCCAGTTTCAATGACTCCTGCGCCACGACGTTTTCGAGCGCGCGTTTGACATGCTCCATGTTTTTGAGCGTGACCTGCTGTTTGCTGCGTTCGCCGCCCGGCCCGCGCAACCGCGCGTCGAGCTGCACACAACCGGCCTGATAGACCTCATACAGCGGACAACCCTCGACCTGCAACTTGCGGTCAAAAAGTTCGAGCACGGATTTTTGCGCGCGGAATTCCTCGTTGAAATAATGGTTCAACCGGCGGGCGCGCCGGACCTGGATGGCCTTGGAGACCATCACCGACCACGCGAGGATGGAAAAAAGAATGAGACAGACAATGATCGCCTTGGCTTCCGGCGTTGCCTGTGTCCAAACGTAAATGAGTTCCGCTTGATTGGAAGCGGCTCCCACGACAGCAAACGATAATCCGCTCATAAAACAACTTTACTTGGTCGTGAGGAACCGAGGTGGCGTCCAAGCGGCAGGGGGTCGAGCTCTTCCTGCCTGCAGAATTTCTACCCCGCGCCCGGAAAAAAGCAATGCCTTTTTTGCTGAAAAATAAATTTTGCCTCCGCGCTTGCCGCACGGGCAAAATCGCATACAAAGAACCCGATGTCCCGTCCGCGTCTCATTGGCCTGTTGCTCGCGCTCAGCACGCTGCTGGTTTATCTGCCGGCGTCGCGCGACGGTTTTGTGAATTACGACGATCAGGATTACGTCACGGAAAATTCCGTCGTGCAAAAAGGACTGACGTGGACGGGAATCAAATGGGCCTTCACCACCGGCCACGCCAGCAACTGGCATCCGCTCACCTGGCTCTCGCACATGGCGGACTGCGAACTCTTCGGCCTCAACCCCGGCGCGCACCATCTCGTCAACGTGCTGTTTCACACGGCGAATGTGGTTTTACTCCTGGTGTTGCTGTTGCGGCTCACCGGCGAATTGTGGCCGGGCGCGTTCGTCGCCGCGTTGTTCGCGTGGCATCCGCTGCACGTGGAATCCGTCGCGTGGATTTCCGAACGCAAGGACGTGTTGAGCACATTTTTCGCGCTGCTGACGCTTCTGGCCTACACGCGCTATGCGAAAGCGGTGACCAGTGACCGGTGGCCAGCGACGGGAAACGCGCCCGGCACCGTTCTGCCACCCGCCACCCGCCTGCCGGCCGAAGCCTTGGCGAAGGCTGGTCACCCGTCACGCTTCTACTGGCTGGCCTTGTTTTTTTTCGCGCTCGGCCTCATGTCCAAACCGATGCTGGTCACACTCCCGTTTGTGATGTTGCTGCTGGATTACTGGCCGCTCGGCAGAATTTCGGATTCAAAGAACGCCCCCGCTCCAGCCTTTCAACTCTTCCGCCTCCGCGGCGCGCCACAGCGCCGCTTCGGCGCGACGGCGGCAACTCTCAACCATTTACTCTTCGAGAAATGGCCGTTCTTTTTGCTCGCGACAGTTTCGTGCGTCGTAACATTTCTTGTTCAGTCTCAACGAAGCGGCGACGCGGTCGCCTCACTCGAACTCGTTCCGCTGCATTATCGGTTTTGTAACGCATTGGCATCTTACGGGCTTTATTTGCTGAAGATGGTCTGGCCTATGAGGCTCGCGGTTTTTTATCCGCTGTCCGCCCATTTGACCTGGATATTGATGACAGCGACGACATCGGCAGTCGTACTGGTCATCATTTCAAGTTTTGTCTGGCGGGCAGGACGGGCGCATGCGTATTTACCCGTTGGCTGGCTGTGGTTTTTGGGAACGCTCGTGCCCGTCATCGGGCTCGTGCAAGTCGGCGGGGCGGCATTGGCCGATCGTTACACTTACATTCCATCAATTGGTGTGTTCCTCGCCGTCACCTTCGGCGTTTGCGATCTGGCGGATCGATTTCAATTCCCCAAAAAGGCAATCGCAACCGCAGCCGCTTTGATCCTCGCGACCTGTTTGATTCTTACCGAAAACCAGCTGCGTTACTGGCACGACAGCGAAACGCTCTTTGCTCATGCGCTCGCGGTGACAAAAAATAATCATGTCGCGCACGTCAACCTGGGCGTCGCGCTTGAACAGAAAGGCAAATTAAACGAGGCGCTCGCCGAATACCGCGCCGCCGAACAACTTGCGCCGGAACTTTATCACATTCACAATAATCTCGGCAATCTGCTCGACAATTTGGGCCAACCCAATAAAGCGCTCGCCGAATATCGCGAGGCCGTGCTTTTGAACCCCAGCCTACCCTCTTTGCATAACGGCGCTGGCATTGTTCTCGCCGAACTCGGACGTTTCGACGAAGCCATGAGCCAATTCAAAGAAGCCGCGCGGCTTGATCCTGCTTATCCGTGGGCGCACTTCGAAATCGGCAAGATGCGTCTCAAACAAGGCCGCGATGCCGAGGCGATTGATGAGTTTCGTGAAGCGCTGCGGATTGACCCGGATAATTTTAAAATCCTCGCCTACACCGCCCACGTGCTGGCCGCCAATGAAAATCCTCAAATTCGCGACGGCCAGACCGCGCTCGTGCTCGCCGTCAAGGCCAAAGTCCTGACCGGCGGCGCGCAACCGTTCGTGCTCGACGCGCTCGGCATGGCCTGCGCCGAGACCGGCGATTTCACCAACGCGCAGGAAGTGACGCAAAGGGCGATTGACCTAGCCACCGCCGCCAAAATGAAGAAACTCGAGCCATTGCAACAACGATTGCAGCTTTACAAAAATCACCNNCTCCGACCCGGCACGATACGGATGGCTGGCCGCAACACGCCGGGCCGGAGGCCGGCGCTCCGTTGGAATTCATTTCACCAACACGCGGAACGCCCGCCGCACCCGCAAACCCTTCAAAACTTTTCCCGCGTCAGGTCGCCTGCCCAGCCACGGCAACTCAAAAATCCTTTTCGCGTCGAAAAATTCCGCGAGCAACCCGACATTTGTGTTTGTTGCAGCGTCCGGCTTTGACGGCGACATCAACACGACGCGCGCCCGGCAGGACGCGCTTCGCGGCAACGCGGCGAGTGTCAGCAAAACTTGATTCACCACACCGAGCCGGTTTGGGCAAACAACAATCGGCGTCGCGCGCAGGGCCGCAATCAAATCGCGTGAGTCAAAATTCTCGCCGAGCGGACTCAACAAGCCGCCTGCGCCTTCAACCAGCAAAACGTCAAAACGCCTTTGCACCGTGCGGACGTGCGCAAGCACGTCGGCCAGCCCGACCCGCCTGCGCTCGCGGCGGGCGGCGAGCAAAGGCGCGAGGGGAGCGCGGAAATGCCACGGGTTGATTTCGTCGGGCGTGAGCGCGCCGTTCATGGCGGCGCGCAACGCGCGGGCGTCGTCGCGTCGGCCGGAACAAATCGGCTTGAGGGCCGCCGCGCTGACGCCGCGTTCCCGCAAGTGACGCGCCAGCAGCGCGGTCAGCACGGTTTTGCCGACGCCGGTGTCCGTGCCCGTGATGAAGAACATCGTTCGCTTCATTCCGGCAACATCAAAGCGGAAATGATATTGGTAAGCCATCAAAACCATTGACGAAATCCGCGTGGTTCATTTATTTTAAACGACTCGCTGACCAGCGGGAATTATTGTGAACATCACCGTCGAAAATTTGGCTCCGTGCAAAAAATTGCTGCGGGTGGAAGTGGACGCGAAGGCCGTGGATGAAGTTTTCGATGCTGTCACGAAGGACTTTCAGAAACAGGCGTCGCTGCCCGGCTTTCGTCCCGGCAAGGCGCCACGCAACCTCGTGCTTAAAAAATACGAGCCGGACATCAAGGACGAGGTCAAACGCAAGCTCATCGGCGATTCGTACCGCAAGGCGCTGGACGAGAAAAAAATCGCCGTGATCGGCTATCCGGACATCGAGGAAATCCAGTTTGGCCGCGGCCAGACGCTGCAATTCGCCGCCACCATCGAGACCGCGCCGGAATTTCAACTGCCCGAATACAAGGGCTTGCCGGCCAAACGCGAGGCGAAATCGGTCACGGTGGCGGACGTGGATCGCGCCATCGAATTGCTCGCCAGGCAGCACCCGAAGTTTGAGACGGTCGCGCGCGAGCTGCGCAAGGGCGACATCGCGGTGGTGAATTACACCGGCACGTGCGACGGCAAGCCCATCACCGACACCGCGCCGACAGCGAAAGGTTTGACGGAGCAGAAGAATTTCTGGGTGGACGCCGTGCCGGACTCGTTCATTCCCGGTTTTGCCGATCAGATCATCGGCGCCAAGGCGGGCGACAAACGCACGGTGAATGTGGATTTCCCCGCCGACTTCGTGACCAAGCAACTTGCGGGCAAAAAGGGCGTTTACGAAGTCGAAGTCGTCGAGGTGAAGGAAAAAGTCCTGCCGCCGATTGACGACGCGTTCGCCAAAAAATACGACGCGGAAAACCTGCCGAAGCTCCGCGAGGGTGTGCAGCGCGATCTGGAGAATGAATTGAAGTATTCACAGGCCAAGGCGGTTCGCGGCCAGATCATCCGCGCGCTGCTCACCGCCACGAATTTTGACCTGCCGGAGACCGCCGTCGCGCACGAAACGCGCACCGTGGTTTACGATATCGTCCGCGAAAACACCCAACGCGGTGTGGCGCGCGATTTGATTGAGAAACAGAAGGACGAAATTTATTCCGCCGCGGCGCAAAGCGCCAAGGAGCGCGTGAAATTGTCGTTCCTGATTCAGCGCATCGCCGAGAAGGAAGGCATCCAGGTTTCGCAGGACGAGGTTTTGAAGCGCGTGCAGTCGCTGGCGATGGCGTATCAGATTCCACTGGAGAAATTCCTCAAGGACTTGCAGAAGCGCAACGGCGTGAGGGAGCTTTACGACCAGATCGCGCACGAAAAAGTGCTCGCGTTCCTCGAACAAAACGCCAAAATCGAGGAAGTTCCCGCAGCCGTGGCGAAAGCCGGTTGAGCGATGATTTGGCTGCAACCTTGGCCGCGGTGCGGGGTTTATTGGACGGACGCGAATGCAAATTAACCGGGTGGTTACCTTCGGTCGCTCCAGAGCGTCTTAAGTTTGATGAGTTTTGGCAAAAGCCGCAAAATTGCAGCACCATGAAAAGTTTCAGCGTTATTTTGGTTTTCATTCTCGCGGCTTTTTCGGCCGTGGCACAGACGGATACAAACGCAATTGTCGTGCCGGTCGAGACCAACGCGCCAGCCCCGCCCTCAGGCACCAATGCAGCCGCCGTGCCAGCGGGTATGAGCGCATTGGACCCTGTCGGGGGGCCTGTCGGCCTACACGGCACCAATGCAACCGCCGTGCCAGCGGATATGAACGCAGTGACGCGCGCCATGTCGCTGGAAGACTGCATTCAGGAGGCGCTGCAACACAACCTCGACGTGCAAATCTCACGCTATGCTCCGCAAATTCAACTTTTCAACGTGCGCGCGAGTTATGGCGGTTATGACCCAACGTTCACTATTTCCGGCACGCACCAATATAATGACACCGGGCCGGATTTCCAAAACGCCGTGCATATTCCCGGAACGTCGTACGAACAAAACACGGCTACGGCTGGTCTGTCTAAAACGCCGACGCCGTGGGGCTTGACCTACCAGTTGGACGGCAATGTTTCGCACACTTACAACTACCAAGCATCACTATTTACCAATAGTGACAATTCCGGCGGTCAAATTGGGGTCACGCTCACCCAGCCATTGTTGAACAACTTCTGGATTGACCAGACCCGGCTGAACATTCGTGTTGGCAAAAACCGGTTGCAATATTCCGAACAGGGCTTGCGCCTGCAAGTCATCACGTCCGTCACCGCCGTCGAAACCGCCTATTACGAACTCATCTACGCGCAGGAAAACGTGAAGGTGCAGCAGGAGGCCCTCGCCCTCGCCCAGACGCAGCTCGACCAGGACCGGCAGCGCGTCCAAATCGGCACGCTGGCGCAACTGGACGTGCAGCAGGACGGGGCGCAGGTGGCAACCAGCAAGGCGAATTTGATCGCCGCGCAATACACGCTGGTCACGGACCAAAACACCTTGAAAAATCTGCTCACCGACGAGTATTTACGCTGGCACGACAAGGACATTCAACCCACGGCGACGATCACCAACGCACCGCTGCAGTTGTTCGATTTGCAGGACAGTTGGAACAAAGGCATGACTGAGCGTCCTGACCTGTTGCAATCCCGGCTGAATGTGGAACAGCAGGGCATTCTACTGAAGTTTTCTTACAACCAGCTTTTCCCGTCATTGGATTTGATCGGCACCTACGGTTTCAACGGCACGGGACAGCAATTCAACGACACGTTCAACCAGTTTAACGCAGGCAGCCGGCCATTTTACAGCTATGGCGTGCAACTTTCCACCCCCCTCAGCAACGTCGGCCCGCGCAATACGTACAAGGCCGGCAAAGTGACGTTGCAGCAACTGCTCCTGCAGCTCAAACAGTTCGAGCAAAACATCATGGTGCAAATCGACAACGCCGTCAAGAATGCCCAATCCACCTACGAAAGCGTAAACGCCACAAGGCAGGCGCGCATCTACGCCGAGGCCGCACTCGACGCCGAGCAGAAAAAATACGCCGTCGGCAAAAGCACCACCTTCATCGTGCTGCAACTCCAAAACACGCTCACCGCCAACCGCGCGCAGGAAATCCGCTCTCTCGCCAATTACTACGAAGCCCTTGTCAACCTGGCGCAGGCGGAAGGCACCACGCTGGAACGCAACCGCATCAACATCGAAGTGAAGTAAGTTGTAGCGGCGGTCTGTGACCGTCGTAAATCAGGCAGGGATCGTTCTCCAAACAGGCCGACGCGGCACGTGGACTGCACGCCCTCCCAAAAATTTCACCAAAAATGCCAGGCCCCGTGCCAAACGACCCATAAACCGAGCAGAAAATTCGTGATCGCGTGCGCGGTCATCGCATCGCCGAGCCGATGCTTGCGAATCACCAGCCATTGATAAGCCGCGCCGCACAAAATGCCCGCCAGCCATTCGTTGTGTGAGAAACCAAACACGGCTGCGGTGACGAGAAACGGCAACGGCAAAAATTGGTTGAGCGGCACAGACAGGAAATTTGGCCGGGCGATATAGCGATACAAAAACGAGCGGTAAAAAACTTCCTCCAGCGGCGGCACGACGAGCGTCGAGCCGGCAATCCGCATTACAATCATCAGCCACGCGAGCGCCGAACCATCACCAAATTGTTCATTTGGGTTCCAGGTTTTTAGTGAAACCCCCAAAGGATGGGTGAAGCCGAACTTTACCCAAAGTGAGTTTTGCGTCGTCCATTCACCGGTGATCCCGACCCAGGCGGCAAATACCGCCACACCCACCACGACCGCTTCCCAACTCACCGCCCAGCGCATTTCGGAAACGAACGGGCGCATTTCCAAAATCAGCCACGCCCCGGCCAGTGTTTTCGCCAGGTAAAACCAGTAGCGCGATGCTTCCCCAAATTGCCCCTGACAAAACGTCAACGCGAGAAAAATGACAAATGGCGCGACGCGGACGAACGGCGGGGACGCGGCGAATGGTTTGCGCAGGAACATCGGGTCATTTGCCAAGAAATAGTTCCTGCCGGGAACCGTCCGCGTCCTCCAGCGCAAGGGTGTTCGTTGAAATTTCCTTCACGCGTTCAAGCGCATCGTTGGTCAGGCTCACGGGTGGATTTTCCCTTCGAGTTCGCGGATGGCGCGGCAGACCGTGGTCTTGCCCGCGCCGACTTCGCCAGTGAGCGGCACGCAGCCCTTCCGCTCGCGAATGCCGTAGGGCAGATGATTGAGCGCCTCGCGATGCTTGTCGGTGAGAAAAAGAAAGCGCGGATTCGGCGTGATGTCGAACGGCGGCAGCGTCAATCCATAGTATTCCAGATACACGCTTGGCTTTTAGCAAAAAACCCGCGCGGGTCAAAGAAAAGGTTTTGGTGTGGTGTCGGCGCTGTGCGCCGATTTGTTCGAGCCACAGGCTCAACGCTGCATCAAAATTTTGCGGACTGCGTTGACCAAAGCCTCCGCTTCCGCCGCCGTGCCAATCGTAATTCGCAAATAATCCTTCACCTCCGGCCGGCCAAACCAGCGCACGAGGATTTTTTGGACGCGCAAGCTTTGCAGCCACGCCGGCGCCGAAAACCGCGATGGCCGGACGAGAATGAAATTCGTCCGGCTCGGCAAAACCCGGAAACCGAGCTTCGTCAACTCGCGACTCAACCATTCGCGCGTGGCGATGATTTTTTTGAAATTCGCCCGATAATACGGCAAATCGTCCAGCGTTGCTTCGGCACCAATCTGGCCAAGGCCGTTCACATTGTAACTGTCGCGAATCTTGTGCAACGCCGCGATGAGGTCGCGATGCCCGACAAAATAACCGACCCGCTGGAAGCACAGCGAGTAGGCCTTGGAGAATGTTCGAGCGACAAGAACATGCGGATATTTCAACGCCAGCTTCAGCGCGTTTTCCCCGGCAAAATCCACGTAAGCTTCGTCCAGCACGACGACGCCTTTCTGCGCGCGGCAAAGCGATTCCAATTCCTTCGTCGAATAACCGCGCCCGCTCGGCGCATTGGGCGTGGTCACAAACGTCAGCGCCGCGTTGAAGTCCCAGCGGTTCGGGGTCCCGCCTCTCGCCTCGGCGAAGCCTCCGGCGCAGCCTGGGTCAGGCGGTTTACTTCGCCCGCTTTTCAACTCGGCCATGCCCGGCAGACTGAAATCCGATTTAAGCGGCACCGCATTTTTCACCGCGCCGTGAATATCCGCCAGCACCGGGTAAAGCGAATAACTCGGCGTGAAGTATTGAATGACCGTTTCACCTGGTAGGGCTGCGGTGCCGCGCAGCCTTTTAACCACGGACGCGGAACGCCGCGTCACTACCGGCTCCACAAAGCACCGCGTGGCCAGCGCTAGCAACTCATCCGAACCATTGCCGACGATGATATTGTCCGCGTGGCAGCCGTGCAGCTTCGCCAGCTTTTCACGCAGCACCTGCGCCGTTGGGTTCGGATACAGCCGCAACCGCCCGTCCACCGCCGCCTTGACCGCCGCCAGGACCTTTGGTGACGGCGGATACGGATTCTCGTTCGTGTTGAGCTTGATCATCCCCTTAATCTTCGGCTGCTCGCCATAGACGTAAGGGTGCAGCTCGCGCACCAGCGGGCGGATGAGAGACTTCGGAATGGGCATAATCGAGAAATATTCAGCTTGGCCTACATATCTTGCCAATCAGCATAAACAACTGCGTTAGTATCACGATCGGTGTAAATCAAAAACCAGCGATATGGGATTCCCCGGTAAAAGAACTTATGCAACAGACAGTTCGTCGTTATCGATTTGTCCTTAGTCGTGCCAAACGCTTCAATCGCTTCAGAGTTTGTGTAAACTTGGGAAGGCTCACCCAAGCGCGACTTCACAACCGCAAATGAAGTACCCGGCCCGAGTTCTGATACCAACTGTGTAAGTTCACGCTTTGATTTGCGATTTAAGTATTCACTGCTGGCGATTAATCCAACCGCAGCCAGGATAACAACGCCAACAGTCGTCAACACAATGATTAGAATTGCCTTCGATGTTTTCACAACAAGCACTCTAACTTCCTGATTTTCTTATCTCCGCGCTTTTCCCATGCGCGCCCAAGCCTTCGAGTTCCGCGAATTTTTGCACGCCGGGCAACGCTTTCTCGAGCGAGGCGCGGGTGTATTCCACCACGCTCGTGCGGCGTTGGAACTGGTCCACCGTCAGCCCGGCAAATGACGCGCCCGCGCCGCCGGTCGGCAGCGTGTGACTCGGCCCGGCCACGTAATCGCCCAGCACCGTCGGCGACCAAGGCCCGAGGAAAATCGCGCCGGCGGTCAGGATGCCTGCGGAAACCTGACGCGGGTTGCGCGTCATCACTTCGCAGTGCTCCGGCGCGAGCTGGTTGGCCAGCTTGATGCCGTCCTCGATGGTTTTCACCTGGAGCAGCCAGCCGCTGTGCTTGAGGTCTTGTTCGATCAATGCCCGGCGCGCCAGTGTTGGCAGTTGCCGCGCAATTTCCTTCTCCACGGCCTTCACCAGTTTTGCCGAAGTGGTCACGAGCCAGACGCGGTGATGCGCGGAACCATGCTCGGCCTGCGCCATCATGTCCGCCGCCACATACTCCGCTTCGGCCGTCTCATCGGCCAGTACCAGCAATTCGCTTGGGCCGGGCAGAAGATCCACCGCCACCCAGCCGAAAACCAGCCGCTTGGCCATGACGACGTATTCATTACCCGGTCCAAATATCTTTTGCACCCGGCGAATCGTCTTCGTGCCGTAAGCCATCGCCGCAATCGCCTGCGCTCCGCCCACGCGGTAAATCTCCGTCGCCCCCGCCGCGCGCGCGGCGAACAGCAGCGCGGAATTGATGGAACCGTCCCGGCCGCATGGCGTGCAGGCGACGATTTCCGGGCAGCCCGCCGCCTTCGCCAGCGTGATGGTCATCAACGCGGTCGAAACCAGCGGCGCAGTCCCGCCGGGGATGTAAACGCCGACGCGCTGGAACGGATCGAATTTCTCGCCCACCGACGCGCCGTGAGAATTTTTCGTCTGCCAGTTTTTGCGCAGCGATTTTCTGGCGAAACTGGCGATGTTCTTTTCCGCCTCGGCCACGGCGGCGCGCAGCGATTCATCGGCTTTGAGCGACGCAACCATCAATTCCGCCTGCGTCACGGCGAGCTGGTTGGCGGCGAGCCTGGCGCCGTCGAATTTTTCGGTGAATTCCAGCAGCGCGTCGTCACCGCGGACTTGAACGGCGTCGAGGATGGCGCGGGTGCGTTGCTCGATGCCCGGATCGAACAGGCTGGACGGTGCGGTCAGTTCGCGGAGTTTTTCTGAAAAATTCGCGTCGGTGTGGCGGACAATTTTCATGCGTTCAGGCTAAAGGAATTGTGGGTCGAAGTCAAAAAAGCCGTCCAAGCGCCAAAACTTCTTTCATTTGCCCGGATTTATGGAATGTTGCCGGTATCATGTTCAGGAAACAGCGTTGTGGCCGGTGTCTGATATTGGCCGGTGCCGCGGCTTCAATGGTTGTCTGGCTGACCACATCTGCCAGCGCCCAACCCACCCAGCCTGCGTATCGTGCCGACCGGATTTTGATTATGCCCAAGGCGGGGATCAATCGCACGGCGCTTGATAATTTTCATCTGGCGCGGAAAGGCGAGGTGTTGCGCACATTCGATGGCATCGGTCACTTGCAGGTTTTGAGCGTGCCCAAGGGAGAGACGGTGCCGGGCCTTATCGCCCAATATAAAAAAAGCGGCTTGGTTGAGTTTGCCGAGCCGGATTACCTCGGACACGTTTATGACACCAAGCCAAACGAGACCGCTTTCACCAACGGCACGCTTTGGGGACTCACCAACATCAGCGCCGCCGCCGCCTGGGACGTGCTGACCTCCGCCAGCAACATCGTGGTGGCGGTGGTGGACACCGGCGTCCGTTACACACACGAAGATCTGGCTGCAAACATGTGGGTGAATCCGAATGACGGCGGGCATGGTTGGAATGCCTTGAATGGGAATAACAACCCCACTGACGCCGGCACTCACGGAACCATGGTGGCCGGCGTGCTGGGCGCGGTGGGAAACAATAGCAAGGGCGTCGTCGGTGTGGCCTGGCGCGTTCAAATCATGGCCTGCGCCTGCTTCAACAGTTTCGGCATCGGGAACGTTTCAGATGTCATCACCTGCCTCGATTACGCCCGAACGAACGGAGCCAGAATCATCAACGCCAGTTGGGGATTCACCAATTCCCTCGCCTTGTCCAACGCCATGATCAGCCTTCGCAACGCCGGCATCATCGTTGTCGCCGCCTGCGGCAACAGCTCTACCAACATTGATTTGTCGCCAACTTATCCGGCAAGTTATCAACTCGATAACATTATCACGGTCGCTTCCACGTCGAAAAATAATGTCTTGTCCACTTTTTCCAATTACGGTGCAACGAACGTGGATTTGGCCGCTCCCGGCGAGCAAATCTATTCAACTTTTCCCGCCACCGACAGTTTCTATTTCACCGACTCTGGTGGAACATCATTCTCCGCGCCGTATGTCAGCGGCGCCTGCGCGTTGCTGATGGCACAATATCCTGCGGATTCGTATCAACAAATCATCAGCCGCCTGCTGAGTTCCACCGATCCGCTGCCCTCGCTGGCCGGCAAATGCCGGACCGGCGGGCGTCTCAATCTGCGGAAAGCGCTGCGGACCATTCTCGTCGCAACCATTCCAGCCACCAACAGTGGACCTTTCCAGTTGCGCGTGTCCGGCGGATTGAACCGAACCTGTTCCGTCGAAGCCACAACCAACCTGACTGATTGGTCCTCGGTTTACACCAACGCCACTTCGACAAATGGGACTTTTGATTTCGCCGATGACCAGTCCACCAATTTCCCGCAACGATTCTTCCGGGCCACCGCCACACCATGACCAGCATGCAATTTTAAGCTTTCGCTTCCAAGTTCGGGCTTTGATATTTGTTCCATGCGCAATCCCATCATCGCCGCGCTCGACGTGCCGGACGCCGAGACCGCGCTCAAACTCGCCGCGCAAATCGCACCCGCTGTTGGCGCCTTCAAGATCGGCAAGGAACTGTTCGTCGCCGCCGGGCCGGACATTGTGCGCCGCGTTCGCGACACCGGCGCGGCGGTGTTCCTGGATCTGAAATTTCATGACATCCCGAACACGGTTGCCAGGGCCGTCGCCGCCGCGGCGCGACTCGATGTGCAAATGCTCACCATCCACACCAGCGGCGGCAGCGAGATGATGCGCGCGGCGAAAAAATCCGCGCAGGACACGGCGAAATTGCCCGGGCTGCAATCGCCGCTGGTTCTGGGAGTCACGGTGCTGACGAGCCTGGACAACGCGGCGCTGGGCGAAATCGGTTTTCAACCGGATACCGCCCGACAGGTGGAACGGCTGGCGAACCTCGCGGTGAAGGCGGGTTTGCGCGGATTGGTTTGTTCGCCGCTGGAGATCGCCGCCTTGAGGAAAATTTTGCCCGCGGCCATTCAACTCGTGACGCCCGGCATCCGCACTCGCCTCGGCGAAGCCTCCGGCGCAGCCTGGGCCGGCGCAGAAAAGGCCGACGACCAGAAACGCACGCTTACCCCGCGCGAAGCCCTGCAGGCGGGCGCGAACTGGCTGGTGATTGGCCGTCCGATTTACGCGGCGGAAAATCCGCGCGCGGCGGCAGAGAAAATTTTGGAGTTGCTGATGTAGGACGAGCATCCGGCCTGTGCCTGCCTCTTTCGCTTTTGAGATGGAGCCCGGCTGGAAGCCGGTCCTACTTTGAGCTTGAAATGACTTCTATCACAAGCGGGTCGGTGACAGTCCGTCTGGCGGAAATTTCAAAGGCGGCCCTGAGCCGGACGCAGGCAGACTTCGCTTGCGATTGGTCGCCGGCATGAATGCGGGCGAGAACTGAACTTTTCTGCACGGCTTCGCCGGGTTTGGCGAGCCGGTCAATCCCGACGTCGTAGTTGATGCCGGATTCCTTCGTGAGCCGGCCACCGCCCAAATCGCGGATGACTTCGCCAATGAGCCGCGCGTCACACCTGGAAACAAAGCCCGGCTTTTCGGCTTTCAATTCGACAACCACCGGCGCGGTGTGGTCGAGCGCCAGCTTTTTGTTGAACGCACCCAAATCCGTGCCTTGAGCAACGAGCATTTCGTCCCATTTCTTTCGCGGCGCGCCGGAGGCAAGGCAATCCGCAGCCTGGTTGCGTGCGGCGGCGAGCGTTTTGGCTTTGCGCGTTTGGACGAGCAGATGAGCGGCGCAGTCGAGGACGAGCAAACTGAGGTCGTTTATCTCCGTAGCCGCGGACGTCAGTCCGCGCCAGCTGTTTTTGGGGGAAGAATGCGCCGACTCACGTCGGCGGCTACAAGAGATTGGTTCCAGGCACGCCACACTTTCCTTCACCTCAAGCCAGTTGCCGGCGGCACGGCCCAGCGGCGTGTTCATGTCGGTCAGAATCGCGCGCGTGTTCACACCGCATTCATTCCCGAGCGCAACCATCGCTTTTGCGAGTTTGCGGGCATCGGTCCTGGTTTGCATGAACGCGGCACAGCCGAATTTCACATCGAGGACGAGCGCGTCGAGGCTTTCGGCGAGCTTTTTGGAAAGGATGGACGCGGTGATGAGCGGGATGCTGGGCACGGTGCCGGAAACGTCGCGGAGTGCGTAAATTTTCTTGTCCGCCGGAACCATCCGGTCGGTCTGGCCGCAGATGACACAGCCGATTTTTTGCACCTGATCAACGATTTTTCCTGCGGGCAGCAAGGTTTTGAAGCCGGGAATGGAATCGAGCTTGTCGAGCGTGCCGCCGGTGATGCCCAGGCCGCGCCCGGAAATCATTGGCACGCGGAAACCGAGGCACGCGAGCAACGGCGCGAGCGGCAGCGAGACTTTGTCGCCGATGCCGCCGGTGGAATGCTTGTCCACCAGCAGGCGTTCGTCCCTGAGAAATTTCAGCACATCGCCGGAATCGCGCATGGCGAGCGTGAGCGCGGTGATTTCGGCGGTGGTCAACCCGCGAAAATAAATGGCCATGAGCATCGCGGCCATCTGGTAGTCGGGAATTGTCCCGGCGGTGAACTCGCGGATGAATTCTTGAATCTGTTCCGGCGCGAGGGTTTTGCCTTCGCGTTTGCTTTCGATTAACGAAAGAAAGTTCACGGTTCAGCCCGTAAATTTCCTGGCCGCGATGCTGGCGTTGTGGCCGCCGAAGCCGAACGAATTGTTGATGATGACGTTCACCTTCAACTCACGCGCGGTGTTCGGCACGTAGTCCAGATCGCATTCGGGATCGGGCACCTGCAGATTGATGGTTGGCGGGACGACGCCGTGTTTGATGGCCAGCGCGCAAACCGTCATTTCCACCGCGCCCGCCGCGCCGAGCATGTGGCCGGTCGCGCCTTTGGTGGAACTGACGGCCACCTTTTTTGCGTGGCTGCCGAAAACGGTCTTGATGGCCTGCGTTTCACAGACATCGCCTTGCGGCGTGGAGGTGCCGTGAGCGTTGATGTAGGAAACGTCCCCGGGGTTCAGCCCGGCCTGGCGCAGCGCCATTTTCATGCAACGGGCCGCGCCTTCGCCGCCGGGGGACGGCGCGGTGAGATGGTGCGCGTCGGCCGTGTTGCCGTAACCGACGATTTCGCAATAAATCTTCGCGCTGCGCTTTTTGGCATGTTCCAATTCTTCGAGCACGATGACGCCTGCGCCTTCGCCCATGACGAAGCCGTCGCGTTCCTTGTCGAAGGGGCGCGAGGCGCGTTTGGGATCGTCGTTGCGCGTGCTCATGGCCCGCATCGCGCAAAAGCCGCCGATGCCGATGGGCACGATCGTCGCTTCCGCGCCGCCGGCAAACATCGCCTGCGCGTCGCCCATTTTGATGCAGCGCCAGGCTTCGCCGATGGCGTGATTGGCCGTGGCACAGGCGGAGCAGGTGGCAAAATTCGGCCCGCGCAAATCCTTGTACATCGAGAACGTGCCGGAAGCCATGTTGCCGATGAGCATCGGGATCATGAACGGCGAGAGCCGGCCGGGACCGCGTTCGAACAAAACTCTGAGTTGCTCGGTGGTGGTGGACAAACCGCCGATGCCGGAGCCGATGATGACACCGATTTCGTCGCGGTTTTCCCGGTCGAGGTCGAGCCCGGAATCGAGCAGCGCCTGGTGCCCGGCGAAAATGCCGAATTGCGAATAACGATCCGTCCGCCGGACTTCCTTCGGCGACGGAAACGCCGGCAGCGGATCAAAATTTTTCACCTCGCCGGCGACCTGCGTGGTGAACGGCGTCGGGTCGAACGCGGTGATGCGGTCAATGCCGCATTGGCCGGAAACGAGGTTGTTCCAGAAAACATCGAGTTGATGTCCCAGCGGTGTGACGACGCCCAAACCGGTGACGACCACGCGGCGGTCTATCCAGTTGCTTGCCATAAAATCAAAAGGGGCGGCTCAAGCCGAGTTCAGCCAAGCTGCCCCGAAGCGACCAAAGTCGCAACTATTTTTGATGTTCTTCGATGTATTTGCCCACGTCGCCGACGGTCAGGAGTTTTTCCGCCTGTTCGTCCGGCACTTCGATGCCGAATTCCTCTTCCAGCGCCATGATCAACTCGACGGTGTCGAGCGAATCCGCGCCGAGGTCTTCGATGAACTTCGCCTCCGGCGTTACCTGGTCCGGCTTCACGCCGAGTTGTTCAACAATGATGTCTTTTACCCGTTGGTCAATAGGTTTGTCAGCCATAAGTTAATTTTGACCTGTCTCTATGCCATGAACGCCAAAATCGTCAAGCCTTGAATCATAAAATTTTTCAATCACATCACCATACCGCCGTCCACCGCCAAAACCTGCCCGGTGATATAACGCGCCGCCGGACTGGCGAAAAACAATGCCGCCGCCGCCACATCCTCCGGCTGGCCCAGACTGGCCAGCGGAATCTGCTTGAGCAGGCCGGCCCGTGCCTCCGGGCCGAGCGCCTCGGTCATCTTGGTCTCGATGAATCCGGGGGCGATGGCGTTCGCGGTGACTCCGCGCGAGGCCAATTCCCGGGCGACCGATTTCGTAAAGCCGATGACGCCGGCCTTGCTCGCCGCGTAATTGCACTGGCCGGCATTGCCGATCAAGCCAATCACGGAGGCGATGTTGATGATGCGGCCGGATCTCTGTTTCACGAATGCGCGGCTGAATGCCTTGGTGAACAGGAATGTTCCCTTGAGGTTGATGTCCAGCACGGCGTCCCAATCCGCCTCGCTCATGCGCATGAGCAGGCCGTCCTTGGTGATGCCGGCGTTGTTCACGAGGATGTCCACGCGGTTGGCCTCCTTCAAAATCTGCTCGGCGGCGGCCTCGACGCTGGCGGCTTCGGCCACATTGGCGGCCACCGCCCAGGCTTTGCGCCCGAGCTTGCGCACCTCATCCACCGTTTCCTGCACAAAGTCGGTTTTCAGGTCCACGGCCACGATGTCGGCCCCCTGGGCGGCGAATTTCAACGCGATGGCGCGGCCAATGCCCCGGCCCGCGCCGGTGACCACGGCGATTTGATTCTCAAGTTGTTTCATAACTGCAAATGTTTAACCACGGATGCACACGAATGCACACGAAAAATTTTGTAGCCGCGCCTCGCAAGAGCGCGGGTGATATTGGCCGCGTTCTCATCCCGCTTTGCGGGACAGCTACCCGCTCAATGCCTTCCCCGTCGCTTCCAAGCCTGCCGCGTCCGCGACGTTGAGCATCTGCGCGCCTTTATCAATGCGTTTCATGAAACCACTCAGCGCCGTGCCGGGGCCAAGTTCGATGAACCGCGTGAAGCCCTGCGCCAGGAGATAACGCATGGATTTTTCCCAAAGCACCGATGACGTGACCTGCTCGACCAGCCGTGCGGAAATGTCCGCCACGCCGCCGTGTGCCTGTCCTGTGACGTTGGAAATCACCGGCACAACCGGCGGCGATAATTTCACCTTGGCCAATTCAGCTTGAAGTTTTGGCTGTGCACCGGCCATGAGCGGCGAGTGATACGCGCCGGTCACCGGCAGGGCAATGGCGCGCTTGGCACCTTTGGCTTTGGCGAGTTCAACGGCTTTGGTGATTTTGTCCGCCGCGCCGGAAATGACGATCTGGCCGGGGCAATTTAAGTTTGCCAGCACCACTCCGGCTTCGGCGCAAACCTCGCGCGTGGGCGCTTCGTCCAGCCCGATGACCGCCGCCATGCCGCCGCGCGTGGCTTCGCAGGCCTCCTGCATGAACCGTCCGCGCTGGCGCACGACCCGCAGGCCGTCTTCGAAACTCATCGCGCCCGCCGCTGTCAGCGCCGTGAATTCGCCGAGCGACAAACCGGCAGTGGCGTTAAATTTGAGCGATGGCGCCTGTTCCTTGAGCAATTGAAATGCAACCCAACTCACAAGGAAGATGCCGGGCTGGGCGTTTTCAGTTTTCGTGAGTTCAGCCTCCGGACCGTTGAAACAAATTGAAGTGAGGTCGTAGCCGAGCGCAGTGTTGGCGCGGTCGAACCAGGTTTTGGCCGGTGGAAATTTTTCGGCGAGGTCTTTGCCCATGCCGACGGCCTGTGCGCCCTGTCCGGCAAACAGCAATGCAGTTTTGCTCATAAGCAGCGCATACTAAACATGAAATCGGCGAGGAACGAAAGGCTGAAAAAATTATGCCGCTAGAAACATCGAACGCTCAACATCCAACATCGAACATCCAATGTTGCCGCCGATCACGCCGTTCATTGGATGTTGGGCGTTCGATGTTGGATGTTCGATGTTTTATTTCCTTTGATACCTCCCCATCAACTGCCCCTCCGCCTGGATGTGGCCTTTCATCGCGGCTTCAACGTCTTTCTTCGTCGCGCCGGGCTTGAGGTCGAGCATCGTGTCGAGGGCGTAGAGCTTGAAGAAGTAGCGATGCGGTTTGCCGGGTGGCGGACACGGCCCGCCATAACCCAGGCGTGGCCAACTGTTCAATCCCTGCTTCGCCCCGCTGGAAGTGAACCGGGTTTTCGCTACGGCTTCCGGAAGTTCGGTCGTATTCGGTGGCAGGTCGTAGAGCACCCAATGCACCCACGTGCCGACGGGCGCGTCGGGATCGTCGGCGATGAGCGCGAAGCTTTTGGTGTTTGCGGGCGTCCCGCCTTGCGGGATCCACTTGAGCGGCGGCGAAATATCGCTGCCTTCGCAGGAATATTTTGCCGGAATCGGTTGTCCTTCGGAAAAGGCGGTGCTGGTGATTTGGAGGTTCATAACTTTTGGGGGGTTGGGTTTGTCCGCGCCACCGGCCGTGACCAAACAGCCAAGCATTGCGGTGGCAAATAACACGTTCATTTGCGCGTTCATGGTGCAATTCTACTCCGCCGCGCGACGGTGGGAACGGAAAATTATTCACCATTCGGCCTGCGCTTGGTCTCGTGGGGCAGCCCTCTGGTCTGCCAGTTCGGATGCCTCCGGCTTCCGGCACGAAACGCGAGCCCGGCTTCCAGAGGATGCCGTCACCGGCAGGACCCAGCTTGCGGTATAATGCAATTTTGCTTCGCCGTAGTGTCGAGACATTCACGGACGAATTGTGCCAGTTTGCCAATCGAGTAGGGCTTGGGCAGGAAGTTTCGAGCTTCCAACGACAAAGCATCCCTGCCCGCCATGCCGGGACTGTAGCCGCTGGTGTAAATCACCTTGAGGCGGGGAGATTGACTCGAGAGGCGTTCTGCCAGGTCGCTGCCCATGATGCCTCCCGGCATGACCATGTCGGTCAGCAGCAAGTCAATCGGACGGTTTGCTTGTTCCCACACCTCGAGCGCATGGCGGCCGGAAGTAGCCTCCAGCACGGTATAACCCTGAATCTTGAGAACCTGAACCACCATCTCGCGCAAGGCGTCTTCATCTTCGGCCACGAGGATGGTTTCGTGACCGCTGCACAGGGCGGTATCAACCACCAGTTCCGTTTTTTGCGCCGCTTGTCGGCTCGCTGGAAAATAGATCCGAAAGGTGGTGCCTTGGTTCGGTTTGCTCTCCACCTCCAGCCAGCCTTGGTGCTGCCGGACAATACCAAAAACCGTGGACAAGCCCAAGCCGGTGCCCTTCCCGACGGCCTTGGTGGTGAAGAACGGCTCAAAGATCCGGCTGAGAACCTGCGTGTCCATCCCGATGCCGGTGTCGCTGAAGGTCAGGCAAACATAATCCCCGTCCCGGCGTTCAGGGTCCATCGGAGTGGGCGCGCGGTGAATGGTCTCCAGCGAGGTGGTGATGGAAACCCGCCCGCCATTGGGCATGGCATCCCGGGCGTTGACCGCCAGGTTCATGGCGATTTGTTCCACCATGCTGCTGTCGGCGTGGACGGCGGGAATCAGGCTCTGGGGACGAAAGTCGATCTGCACGTGTTCGCCCACCAGCCTTTCAAGCATCTTGATGGCGTTGCGCAAGGTGTCGTTGAGGTCCAGATGCCGGAATTGCATCACCTGCTTGCGGCTGAACATCAGCAGTTGCCGGATGAGCGTGGCGGCACGGGCAGCCGCGCTGGTGATCTCTTCCACCGATTTTTTTTGCGGACTGTCAGAGTCCAATGTCTGCTGCATCAGGCCGGCGTGTCCTTGGATCACCGTGAGAATGTTGTTGAAATCGTGGGCCACGCCGGCGGCCAACTGACCGATGGCCTCCATCTTCTGGGCCTGGCGCAGTTGGCGCTCCAGCATCGCCCGCTCCGAGACGTCCTGGGCCAGTAGCAGCAAGTGGGGCTGGCCGCCCAAGGCGATCGGGGACACCGATACCAGCACTTCGAGCTGCGCGCCTGCCTGGTTGCGGATCTTGGCCTCCTGATCCCGCACCAACTCCTGCCGTAACAAACCCTCATGCCACTGATCGGCAACCTCTGGTTTTTCCCATAGGAACAACTCGGCCGGGGTGCGGCCAATCATTTCCTCGCGTTTGTACCCGGTGACCTGGGCGAGGCGTTGATTCACGTCCACGAAGCGTTGATCGGGAAAGCTCTGAATGCCGCTGGGAAGGGGACTTTCGTGAAACGCCTTGGAGAAGCGCTCTTCGGACATGGCCAGCGATTCGTTGGCCTGCGCCAGTTCCGCTATCTGCAAACGCGCCTGGAAGTTGAGCAGCCACTTTTGGGTCAGGGCGTGGGCGAGTTGCTGCACTTCGATGTTGTCGAACGGCTTCTTGAGGACGAGCAGGCTGTCGGGTTGGCCGACTTTGGCCCGCATTTCCTCCCACGAATAATCAGCGTAGGCGGTGCAGACGACGATCTGGAGTTCGGGATCCACTTCCCAGATGCGCGCAATAGTTTCAACGCCATCCCAACCGGGCGGCATCCGCACGTCCACGAAGGCCAGGGCGTAAGGCCGGTTGTCCCCGAGCGCCTTCTTCACCATCTCCAACGCCTCCTGGCCCTGGTAGGCGGAGTCCAACTCAAAACTCATCTGATCCGGTGCCAGCTTGTCCTCATCGAAGAGCACTCCTTCCATTTCATTCGCTGCGGCCTCGTCGGAGTTGTCCGGACAGAGGATCTCCCGGAAGTCGTTGTGGATGCTCGTATTGTCGTCAACGATCAGGATGCGATGGTTTGGTTTAAGGTCTGTGCTTTTCATGTTTTCCTTTGGGTTGCTGGAAGCTCTTCTTGCCGGGCGGATGTGGCCGTGGGTAATTCCAGAGTGAACTCGGCGCCTTTGCCGGGGCCGTCGCTATGGGCCGTGAGGGTGCCACCCATTTCTTTCGCGGCGTTGGCCCCGCTATGGAGGCCGAAGCCGTGGCCGTCCTTCTTGGTCGTAAAACCGTGGTTGAAAATCCTGGTCACGTGATCCGGAACAATTCCGACACCATTGTCGGCGATGGTGATTTTTACCCGGTCGGGGGACGCCATCCCCACCCGGACGACCANNGAGGTTGATGAGAATCTGCAACACCTTGTGCCGGTCCACGCGCACCGGCGGCGTGTTGTCAGCAAACTCCCGCACCACGTCGATGTGATGCCGGTCAAACGCCGCCGCATTCATCCGCAAGGCATCTTCAACCAATCCCGCCGCCGCCAGATTTTCACAGACCCCGGACACCTTGGCATAGCCCTGCTGCATCGCCACAATCTCCTTGATGTGTTCGATATGCTGGCCGACGGAGTCCATTTGGGCGATCAACTTGGTCTGCTCGCCAGCTAACTGGTCCGCCACCGTGGCAAGATATTCGGGAAGGAGTTTGCCTTTCGGGTCGGTGGTCAGGAATTCGGCGAGGCGGCCGTTTTGCTCCCGCAAGATGGCCGTAGCGCGGCGCAAATTAACGATCTTGGACCGCCGCAGCCGGTCGGCCACCAAGGTAGCGGACACACTCACGCTGTTGAGCACATTGCCGACGTTGTGCAGCACGCCCGTGGCGACTTCGGCCATACCCGCCTGTCGCGAGGTGTCCATCAACTGCCGGTTGAGCTTGTCCAGTTGCTGCGCATCCAATTTTTGCCGGGTGACGTCCTGGAAAATGCCACGCATGGCCACGGGCTGGCCTTTCTCCACCAGCACCGTGCCGCTCTCCCGGATCCACACCGTCCGACCATCGGCGGCAATCATCCGGTATTCGTAGCTGTAAGGCTGACACCGGACAGCCATGTCGTGGCAGGTTTGAATGGCTTTGGCGGCATCTTGCGGCTGCAGTTTCTCCTCCCAAAAATTTGGTTTAGCCAGCCACGCCTGAGGGTCATAACCGAGAATGTCTTCACTCTGGCGGCTGATAAAGGTGAACCGGAACGTATCCGGCGTGCGCTCCCAGACGATGCCATCAATCGAGTTAATCAACGCTTCCATTTTCTGTTGCGAGAGGTTGAGCGCGGCATCCTGGCTCTGAATGCGGCTGAGCATCTCGTTGAAGGACTCCGTGAGCCGGCCCAGTTCGTCGCCCCGGCTGTTCACCACCGCGCGCACCGAGTAGTCCTTTTTCTCACCGATAATTTTGGCGGTCTGCGCCAACTGGAGAACCGGACCAGTAATCGTGCGTCCCAACCGGCTCGAAAGAAACACCGCCAGACTGATGGACACGATCAAGATTCCCAGAATGACGAACACATAGAAACCGAGCAGTTTCAGAAACGTTTGCTGGTAGTTCGATCGCAGGTAAAGCGTGCCGATCTGTTCCCGGTTCAACACCACCGGCTGGGTGAGCAGCAGGTGTCCGCCGGTGAAATGGTATCCTCCTACGGGGGGAAACTGCGACAGCGCTTGGGCGTCCTCGGCCTTTGGGAAGTGGGCGAACAAGGAGCCGTCGGGCAAAACCAGGGAGGCCGCCACCACCGTGGGTTTGGCCTTGAGGGCGCTCAACACCTCCGTCGCGGTTCCGTCGTCCTTGAAGGACAGCGCGGCCGTGCTGTTATTGGCGATGATGACTGCGAGGGTGCTGGCATCGTGCTGGAAATTGGAGCGGAAGTTCAGGACCTGGAAGGTGAAGAGCGCGGTGATGGCCACGCAGAGGACCGCGCCGCAGATGAGCAGTGTCATCACCAGCATCTTCTGTTGAATGGGGAGGTCTCGGAATGATTTCATGGTTCCAGGGGTTGTTCCCGCACGCTATGAGTTCCCCTTCATTCTCGAGGGCGTGCTGGAACTGGAGGTTGTCAAACGCGCGCTCATCAGTCCAAAAAAGCGCGGGTCGTTGGAAATGAGGATCAAAACAGCCTCCTGTCCCGGAATTGGACAGGTTCGCCCCATCTCTGGCACATTTAAACATGTTTTCACGCAGGATGAGCTTGTCCGCAGAACATGTGCCATGTGAACTGTTAGCGACCGCAACTGCCTGGTGCGGTGTCCCGGATATAGCTGCGGATATGGCGAGGCGCTGCGAAAATCCGTCGCAGGGCCAAAACCGCTATTGCCTAATCCTCTTGGCCGCCGACCAGGTTCAGCTTTAATGGCGGAGCCGTGCGCACCCCACTCCACAGCAAATTGATTGATGAGCTTCGATCCGCGTTTGTGGGAGAGTCGCCGGCGTTAGCGCGCCGGACGCGAGGCGAGGCTCAACAGCTTGGAACTGATCTTCAATCCCGCGCCTTTGGCCGCAGCGTCGTTGATCTGGAAGCGGATTTTGTTCCCTTCCGCGACAAAATTGATCATGCCCCCGGCTTCGGTGAAACGGTCCGTTTCTCCCACGGTCAGCACACTTGTTCCGCGAAGCCCGTCGAAAATTTCTGCCAGCCGCTTTTTTTCCGAAGTGCTGATGAACAGCACCTGACAATTTGTGGCCTCCGCCAACGAATGCAACTGTTTAATCACAATCGAACGATTGTTAATCGTTTTGTTTTGAATCGTTCGCTCAAGGTCGCCGCCAAACGGGCTGTCCCCAAGAATGCCGATAACCAACGGGGAAGTTGCTCCCGCAAAAGATTCGGGCGGCCATTCGACGAATTTTGCGAAGTTGAAAAGGAAGGCCGCCTTGACCTGATATTCCGACGGTTGCGATTCCTGCGCGCTTGCACCCGCAGCCAGCAGCAACGCCAAACTCAAGCACGCAATTAGTGTCGCACGAAAACGCATGAATCATCGTTGCACTGTTCCAACCTCGCTTCGTCTTCAGGTTTATTTGTGTTTCCCGTCAGTTCAAGGTTGGTAGTGTCCGCCAGTGTTATCGTTTCGATTGTCTCATCGCAACTCAAACTATTCCGGCGCGCTCAAATAATAAACTCCAATCTGTGAAAAATAGGACTTGATAACATCCATCGAGCAGTTATTCTTTCCCGCGAGAATGAATAAGAGAAAATCTTTTTCGTTATTCCCTCCTTTTACGAGGCTTCTCGTTCATTTCACTTTTCAGCGGATGTTGTGCATACTGTTCTTCTTTGTCGCTTTGTGCGGGCGCGCATCAGCAACGGAGACAAATCAAAATTCCGCGGATCTCACCAGCCTCTCGCTGGAGGCGCTGATGGAGATAGAAGTTCCGGTGGTATTCGGAGCGTCGAAATTTGAACAAAAGGCAATGGAAGCGCCTTCTTCCGTCACGGTGATCACTTCCGATGAAATCAAAAGATACGGCTATCGGACGTTGGCGGACATTTTGCAAAGCGTCCAGGGTTTTTATGTTTCTTATGATCGCAACTATTCTTCCCTGGGATCGCGCGGGGTCAATTTGAGCGATTCTAACAACCGGATTTTGCTTTTGGTTAACGGGCATCGTCTCAACAACAATCTTTCCGACAGTGCAGCCATCGGAACGGATTTCATTCTTGATGTTGATTTGATTGATCACGTCGAAATTATCCGCGGGCCAAGCGCGGTGCTTTACGGAAACAATGCTTTTTTTGGTGTGATCAACGTAATTACCCGACAGGGCAAGCAATTGAACGGGGCCGAAGTTTCGGGTGAATACGCCAGCTATGACACGTACAAGACCCGGGTGACTTATGGGAAGCTTTTTACTAATGGCGTCCAGTTGCTGCTGTCCGGCACCTATTACGACAGCGCCGGACCGGACCGATTGTTTTACAAGAAATTCAATACCCCGGATCAAAATAACGGCGTCGCGCAGAACATGGATGGCGATTCATCCGGCAGTTTCTTTGGCTCGCTGGGCTACGCGGATTTTACCTTGGAGGGCGCATTCATAAGCCGGGAAAAGGAAAATCCGACGGCGCAATTTGGTTCCACCTTTAACGATTCGCGCCTGCAAACGACTGATGACCGAGGCTACACAAGTTTGAAATACGCGCACAGCTTTCCAGAAATCGTGGACGTGACCGCGCAGGTTTATTACGACCAGAGCGATTTTGAGATTGGTTATCCAACGGCGATTGGCCCTGGAGCGGCTTCCTTTTCAAAAGAGAAGGATGCAGGCGAATGGTGGGGAACCGAGGTGGAATTCAACAAACGATTATGGGAACGGCATATCATCACCTTCGGCGCGGAATATCGGGATGACTTCCTCCAGCATCGGGAAGTTTTTGACCCGGCTTCGGGAAAGGTTTTTAGCGATGCCAGTCGCGACCGGCTAAGTTACGGAGTTTATCTTCAAGGCGATTTCATGTTGCGGACGAATCTCCATTTCAACGGCGGAGTGCGTTACGATCAATACGGCAATTTCAACCCCGCATTCAATCCGCGCCTCGCTTTGATTTACAATCCCTGGAAGACGGCCACGCTGAAGGCGATTTACGGAACCGCTTTCCGCGCACCGAATTTTCTGGAATTGAGCGACCCGCGATTCCAGGACATCAAGCCCGAGGAGATCACTTCTTATGAATTGGTTTATGAGCAGGAAATCGGACGGCACCTGCGCTCGTCCGTTTCCGGATTCTACAATCAAATGCAAGACCTGATCGTTCTTCAAAATGGAAATTACACGAATTTGAACGCGAACACCAAAGGCACGGAACTGGCGCTGGAAGGAAATTGGAACAACGGAATACGCAGCCGCCTTAGCTATTCTCTGCAACGAACTGAAGACAGCTCGAAACAGAACCTGCCGGATTCACCGGAACATTTGGTCAAAATGAACGTCAGCGTGCCGGTTTACAAGCAGAAGATTTTCGCCAGCCTGGAATATCAATACACCAGCAGCCGCCGAACACTTTTTACGACTTCCACCGGCGAGACCATGAACGGAATGGACGCGGGCGGATTTGAAACTGTTAATTTTACGCTCTTCAGCCGTGATCTCATCAAGAACCTTGAGTTTTCAGGGAGCGTCTATAATTTGTTCGATACCAGATATGGCGACCCGTCGAGCCCGTTTCATCTGCAGGACATTATCGAGCAGGATGGAAGAAGTTTCCGCCTGAAATTAACTTACCGATTCTAAAAATTGGCGCGAAAACAGCTTCCTCTGCAGTGTCGCGAATTATGACATCCGCAACACAGCTAAAAAGCGCTTTCAAAAAGTGGGCTGTTTGCCTGCTTTTACTCGCGATTTTCCATTCTCAAGGCTGGGCGCAACTCGGTCCGCCGCCAATCATCACTGTCCAACCCAAAGGCATGACTGTCACAAATGGAGGCACTGCGGTTTTTACCGTGGTGGTGAGCAGCGTAACAACTGTCTCCTATCAATGGTTCTACAATGGAAGTAAAATCAAGAAAGCAACCAGCAGTATTCTTACGCTTAAATATGTCACAAGAAGCGCGGATGCAGGTATTTATTATGTTCAGGTCAACAATGCCGCCGGTTCAGTGACGAGTTCAAGCGCGACGTTGCAAGTCAATAATCCTCCCGTTTCAGCAAACGATACTTACACCACGCTGGAAGACGTGCCGCTGATCATTGCGTCCTGGCGTGGGGTCCTCGCCAATGACGTGGATGCCGATGGCGATACTTTAACTGCGGTTCTCATAGGTAACGTCACCCATGGCACTTTGGCGCTCAACCCCAACGGCGGCTTTACTTACCTCTCTGCCACCAACTACAACGGCAGCGACTCTTTCACCTATCGCGCCAACGACGGCACCACCAACGGCAATCTCGCCACGGTCACAATCAATATCACACCCGTAAATGACCCGCCCGTGGCCGTCAACGACACTTACACCACGCTGGAAGACGTTCGTCTGACCATCGCCGCCCCCGGCATTCTCACCAACGACACGGATGTGGACGGCGACCCGCTGACCGCCGTTCTCATAGGTAACGTCAGTCATGGCACTTTGGCTCTCAACGCCAACGGTGGTTTCACTTACCTCTCGGCCACCA
>PMOA01000075.1 GCA_003161635.1 Limisphaerales bacterium | reverse complement strand
GCGATGCTGGCGGAACCATGGGGATACGCGCGCAAGAACATCGCACTGCTCGTTCTGGTGAAAGTTTGGGCGACGCGGCAGCGCCCCCACCTTGGTGGTGTCAGATGTGCCCGGACAAGATGGCGATGCTCATAGAGCGCCGCTACAATTCGATTTCAGCCACTCAAGATAACGCTGGTTGCCTGCGCTCAACGGCAAAACGATGAATTCCGGCGTGTCGTAGGGATGCTTGGCGAGAATCAATTTTTCCAGCGAGGCGAGTTTTGACTTCTGCGTTTTAAAAACCAGCAAAACTTCCGCGCCGGATTCGATTTTTCCCTGCCACCAGTAATGCGATTCGATTTTTGGGATGAGGTTCGCGCACGCAATCAGGCGCGCTTGCAACGCCGCACGCGCGAGCACCCGGGCGGTTTTCAAATCCGGCGCTGTGACCAGAACGATGAAAAATCTTTCAGCGGATTTCATACCGTCATTTTCAAAATTTGATTTGCTTTCCCGTCCGTACCGACTCGTGCGCCGCGTCCAGAATTTCCACCACAATCATGTTCACTTCAAGCGATGCAAGGCCGGTTGGTTTAATTTCCCTTCGCACGACTGCGGCAAGATATGAGAGCGGGTCGGCATTTGCACCGGTGACTGGCGGTGGAACGATTTCAGTTTCATTGGGGTTTTTTGCGGTTTGCACGCGCAACAAATTTGGCTGCGGCACAAATACATAGCCGGTTTGCCCATAAACCTCCATGTCTTTGCGGTTAAACGGCCAGTTCCATGAAGGTTCAAGAATGACTTGAGCTTTGGGATAAGTCAGCACAATCGTCGCGTCGTCTTCGACTTTTGGATAAACGTCCGGCTTGAGGTGTTGCGCGACGGCAAAAACAGAGATGGGTTTTTCTCCATCCATGAGCCATGTGGCCAGATCCGCGCCGTAACAGCCAAAATCATTGATGGCGCCGCCACCGTTAAGAATCGGATCGGTCAGCCACGCCAGGAAATTGGTCGAACAGCCGATTTCTTTCGGCCCGCCATGACCGTCGTGAAAAACGATTTTGCAGATGCCGCCGATTTGATGTTCATCGTGAACCATTGTGTAGGCGGCCTGATTTCCCGGATACCAGCTCGTTTCATAATTGACGATGATTTGGATGCCGCTCTTTTTTGCCGCTGCCTGGATAGCGCGGGCATGCTTCATGTTCACTGCCAGCGGCTTCTCCATCATCACATCCACGCCATGCGCGGCGCATGCTTTCACAACGCGCGCGTGATCGAAGGTGCTGGTGAATGTCGCCACGGCTTGCACATTGGTCCGGGCAAATAATTCTTCGAGACTCGGATAAAACAGATTTGAACTTAAATCAAAGCGCTTTGAATAACGCGCAATCAAAACCTGATTTGTCTCCACAATCCCGGCCAGTTGAACATCCTGCCGTTCTTGGATTCGTGGAATAAATCCCATGGCATGGTCATGCGCCAAACCAACAATGGCAAGGCGCACCGGCGGCTTTGCGTCTTGCGCAAATGAATTGCAGGCGACAAAAATGAATCCAAACAATATTGGGAGAAGGTTTTTCATAAATAATGAACTGGATGTTAATTTAATAGATTGACCAGGGCGACAGCGAATCTTGCGGCGGGTTACATCATTTAATTGTAGCAGCCGACATAAGGAGGCTCATTTTCTTGAAAGTGAATCAGTGTTTGCAGCCGATCTTGGTGTTAGCCACATCCTTCGGATCGCTGGAGTTCATCTGTTGGCTCAATAATATTCTTTTGCCTATCAAGAAAGCTGTGAACAGCAACACAGTTCCGACACAAATCCACGGAAACCAAAATGGTGTCACACCATCAACACGTCCCGTCTTAAGGTCAAGCTTGTAGACCTTTCCGGCCTCGTTTCTCACCAGAAGCTGACGACCATGAACCTGGAGGTTTGTGATGAAGATCCATTGCACGTCCGTTTCCAGCAGAGGCATGATCCAGACGTGGTAAACCTTTGTCTCCCATAGTTTCCTGCCAGAGTTTATGTCAATTGCTTGAACATGTCCCATGTGCTCAGCGTCCAGTTGGGCTCGATACTCCACCCCTTCCCAAACGACAGGGGAAACAGGCTTGGGTGCACCCCGCTTGGCGAAGGCTGAAACTGGCCAAATCAAGACCATCGTGATAAGGGCAATTACGATTGCCGGATGCACACACATTGTTTTGCAGTGTATCCTTTTCATTTTTTTGACTTTGCGTTTGGTGAAACGGTTTGTCCAGAGGAAATTGTGCGAAGAAACTGCTGGGTGTCTCAATTTTTTGAGTGGTCATGCGAGTGATAAAAATCCCCCTGTTTGCAGTCCTCTCATTAACACCCTGCTTCAGCGGGGTGTTCACTCGGCGACAGACTTGGAGAACCGCTTCAGCGGTTTATTCCTCATCTGAAACCGTTGAAACGGTTGAGATCCGCCGACTTCAGCCCACACCCCGCTGAAGCAGGGTGTTAATGAAACCAGACAGTCTATGTGCTCTAAAATGGCAGCAAATCTTTGGCTGATTGCTAAAACGATTTTCTTCCGCCGGTTTTTCTGATAAGTCAAGGCATGGACGCCGCATTGCCGCCGCTCACTGCCAGCACGCTTTACCTCGTGGCCACGCCCATCGGCAACCTCGAGGACATCACGTTGCGCGCGCTGCGCGTATTGCGCGAGTGCGACGTCGTCGCCGCCGAGGACACGCGGCACTCCGGGCGACTGTTGAAGTATTTCGGAATCTCCAAACCGCTGCTCAGTTATTTCCAGTTCAACGAAGCCAGACGCAGCGAGGAAATCATCGAGCGCCTCCGGCGCGGCGAAAAAGTCGCGTTGATCACGGACGCGGGCAGTCCCGGCATCAGCGATCCGGGCGAACGCGTGGTCAAAGCGGCCATCGCCGCCGGCTTCCGCGTCGAGTCCGTGTCAGGGGCGTGCGCGTTGGTGGCGGCGCTGACAGCGAGCGGACTGCCGACGGACGAGTTTCATTTCATCGGTTTCCTGCCCCACAAATCCGGCCAGCGGCGGAACAAGCTGGAATCGCTCAAGAGTTTCGATGGCACGCTGGTGCTTTATGAATCGCCGTATCGGATCGAAAAGCTGCTCGTCGGACTCAGCGAAGTTTTTCCTGAACGGCAGGTGGTGCTGGCGCGTGAGTTGACCAAGAAGTTCGAGGAATTTCTGCGCGGCAAACCGGCGGCGCTTTTGGAAATCGCCCGGAAACGGAGTTTGAAAGGTGAGTTTGTGGTGATGGTGGGACCGCAAGGCACAAACATCGAACATTGAACGCCCAACATCGAACATCGAATCAAAAGTCGAATGGATAGACACTTCGATGTTCAGCGTTCGATGTTGGTTGTTCGATGTTTCCCGACTTTTCGCCGGGTCGGACCAGCCTTCGCTTGGAAGCTTCGGCGCGGCAGGGACCGGCGCTCCAATGGAAATGGGTTTGAATTCGATTCTTTGACGAACCACAATGCGCTGTAATGAAAACGGCATTATTCCTGAACTGCACATTCTTTCAAATGATTGCCGCGCCGGCGGAACCTTCCAAATGATGCGTCCAGGACACGGCAGGAACCAGTTTCAGGAGAAACCCGCCATCGGAGCGCGCTTTTCCGGGCGTTGGTCGCTGATTCACGATTTGAGCCTCGGTTGCGCGCTCGTGTTGATTGTTGGTGGCGCGCTCGCGGTTTACGCGTCCGGCAATCTGTCTTCGCCGCAAGTCGGCTGGCGCTTCCTCGGCCCGGCCATGGCGGGAATGATTGCCGCCGGCATTCTGAAATTCATTTTGACCGGACGCGCTTTGACGCCCGGCGAAGCGGTCCGGGATTTTCTGTTTACCGGCCTGCTTGCCGCTTCGGCGCGCCACGTGCTGCTCTGGCAGGCGCCGCAAAACGTTTCCGGGCTGGTCCAACTCAGCCCCGTTGGCGCCACGGTTTTTTACCTGCTATATCACGTCGCCAACACCTATCGTCTGGTGAATTCAAGGAAACACCTGGACGCCATCACGGGCGCGGCGATCACGGTTATACCTTTCGCGTTGGGACTGCCGCTCGCACTACCGTCGGATCAACTGGCGGGTTCACTGGGCAACACAATCACTGCCGGTTTGCTGTCAGGTTCTCCGGCTTTGGGCGCGGGAATCGGCCGGGCGCTGTTGCTGTTTTTGTTCAACGTGATCCTGACCCAGGCATTCGCTCTGACCGCGTCCCGCCGTCCGCTGACCAGCGTGAACGCGCATCTCTGTTTGCTGCTGGCCGCCGCTGCGTCCATCGTTGCCCCGGGCGTGGCGGATTTGGGTTCGGGAAATTTCGCGGCCGGATTGCCCGGTGCGTTGAAACCGGTTGTCGCCGTTCTTGCCACGTTGCTCTCGCAAGGCGCGCTGTGGGCGGAAGTTTTTCTGGTGACCGGAATGATCATGGACGGCATGCGCGGAAGCGCGCCGACGCGCGCCACGATGAAAGCGCACGCCGTCAGCGGGATGAAAAAGGGCATGGTTTTCAGCGGCGTCCTGATGACGCTCCTGCAATTGCTCCACATCGTCGCCGATGCGCCGGTCGTGCAAACTTTTTACCGGACTTTTCCGGCGTTGTTGCTGGCCGTTGCGGGTGCAATGGCTTTTCCGTTGTTCAAGGCGATCATCGAAAGCTTCGACGGCAGCCAATCGTTTTTCCGACGCGCGCTGAGAACGTACCGCGAACCGGTGCTGATGGCGCGCGGCGTGGTCGTTGGAATTGCCTGTGCCGTCGCGTTGGGCGTGAATCTGCCTGCGCTTCCGACTTCGCAGCGCATCTTTTTCGGTCTGGCAGCGGGCGCGTTGACTTACGCCGGCGTCAGCGCACTGCGCGATCTGATTTACGGCGCGAGGAACTGCGGCGGGCTCAAGTCATGGCGCGTGTATCTGGTGGAAGGCGGGCTGGGCGCGTTTGTCGGCGGCGCGTTCGCCTTCTATTTCGACAACACGCAGATTCCCGTCGTGCTCAACAAGCTCAATCTTTACAGCACTTTTGGGCTGAAACCGGCGACGGATGAATTTTATCCGTTGCTCAGCAAGTGGGGGCACATTCAACTCGGCACTTACGCCGGCGGCGCGAAACTGCTCTTCAATGAGGCGTTGAAAGGCGTGATCGGCTGGGGTGTGGCGGCGTGGCTGTTCGCCATCAACCGGGCGTTCCTCACCGCGCTGTTCCAACGCGACACCGCGCCGATCCGGCGGATGTTTTCCCGCCAGGGCGTTGCCGAACTGACCGAAAACACGATTCAGGTCCTGCGCTGGGGATTGTGGATGGCGCCGGTCATTTTCACCTTCCTCAAACAAATGTCCGTGCCGACCTGGTATAATCAGGACGGCGCGGTTCACACCGTGTTCTGCATTTTCAAAGATGCCACGTCGGATACCGCGAGCTTCCAGGCGTGGAGTCTGAAGGTGTTCATGTGGCTTCTCGCTTACGATTTCTTCCGCATTTTGATCTGGCTCGATCACATGGGTCTGCGTGTTGCCACGCTCGTCAACCTGAGTTTCATCGGCATGGACCGGCTCGACGAACGTTTCGCGCGCTTCATCGGCCCGGCCGCGGCCACGGCCCGGTTCATTCCCGAAGGCGTCAAGCGCTTCACCACTTGGGCGCCGTTGTTGATCCCGTTTTTTATTCCGAGGGGAAAGGATTGGGACTGGGCGTGGTCGCAATCCGAAGCCATCCAGCGGGCGTCCGGCGGCGGCCTGGCAGAAACGCTGGGAAATTATTCGGCGCTGCAAATGGCGCTGGCGGGAATCGCGGCAGTGCTGACTGTCGGATTTGTTTCCTTTGGTGTCCGCGCTTTGCGTTCACGCTCCGCGAAAGGCCGGCAAACAAGTTTCCGGCTGGGCAACCACGCGTATGCCGTCGAATGGAAATCCAGCGGCGAAATCACCAGCACGCTGGCGAAAAGCGGATACGACCTCACCCGCCGCGCCTACGACCGCCTTGAGCCTGCGGGCCGCGCGTTGTTCGTGGCCGATGTGGCGCAGGCTGGGCAGCCAAAGTCGTGGCCGGTCATCGGCAATTTCCCGGAAGAAATCGCGCCGTCCGCCACGGTCGAACAGGACGGCGAAGCCCTGGTTTTGGTTCAAACAGCCAACGAGATCCAAACCACCATTCGCATCACGCTGCCGTCCGATTCCGACGCCGTGGAGCTTTGGGAAATCACCGTGACAAATTCCGGTTCGCGTGTGCGTGACCTCAAAGTCGTGCCGTATTTGGAATGGGTGTTGAATTCGCCGCAGGCGGACCGCAACCACACACAATACAACCGCCTGTTCCACGAAGTGAATTATGACGCCAGCCTGAATGCGTTGATCGCGGCGCATCACGACACCAAACAAATCGGTTTGCTGGCGACGGAAACGCCGCCGGAAGGATTTTTGCGAGCGCGCGTGGATTTCATCGGTCGCGCGGGCAGCGTCTGGAAACCGCGCGCTCTGGAAACACTCGCGTTTCAGAAGCCGCGCAACACGGAGCCGTGTCCGAGCTTTGATGCCATCGGCAGTTTGCTGCTGAACGTTTCGCTGGCACCCGGCGCGACCGGCAAGTTGCGTCTCCTCATGGGTTGCGCCGAAAATCGGCGGCAGGCAGCGGAATGGATTTCGCGCCATTTGAAGGTTCAAACCGATCCCCGTGCGCTGGCCGAAGATGGTAGGAGCCGAGGTGACGAGGCTCAAACCAAAATCGGAAATCGGAAATCGGAAATCGGAAATGAGTCAGAGACTCCTCACGTCGTCTCCTACTTTATTAACGGGCAGCCACGCATCGGCCACGGCGAAATTCCGCCCGGCACGCCGCAGCCGTATTTTGAATTCACCGATGGCGGCAACACGCTCCGCGTCCGCACGCCGTTCACGCCGCGGCCCTTTGACCACACGATGTCGAACGCACTCGGCCACGTCCTTTGCGTGACCAATCGCGGGCTGCACACCTCGGCCAGCCTGAACGCGCAGCAGAACCGGCTCACGACGGACTGGGCCGACACGGTGACGGGCGAACTGCCGTCGGAAATTTTTTACCTCTACGACGTCGGTGAGCGGCGCTGGCTCTCGCCCACTTATCTGCCATTGCGCGACGCCGAAGCCGAATACGAAACAGATTTTGGCGTGGACGGCACGGCGACGTTCCGCATGAAGCGCGGCAAACTTTCCACGGAATTGACGGCGTTTGTGCCGCCCGACGAGCCGGCGGGCTTTTATCTTCTCACCATTCGCAACGATGGCATGACACCGAAGAAAATCCGATTCGCGCCGTATTTCCGCATCGCACTGGCCGACCTTCCGGAGAACTCCGGGCCGCTGGAAATTGAGACGGACGTGGCGAACGCCGCCATTTATTTCGTCAACCCGCGCAACACCTTCCGCTCCGGCCCGGCGTTTGCGGCGATTTCCGTGACGCCGGAAAAAATTGAAACACGGCGCCGTCGTTTCCTCGGCCAGGGACGTTCACCGGCCCATCCCGCCATGGTGGAGACGGGCGAACCTTGTGCCGGGCCAACCGATGACGCGGCGGCCATCGCCAGTTTTCTCGTTACGGTGGAAATTCCCGCCGGGGCATCGCGCACGATCTCGGTCATGCTCGGCCAAAGCGACACGCGCGAACAGGCGGCGACGGTTGTGCGGCGCTGCCGAACGGTGGAAGCCGCGCAAACGAAGCTGGACGCCACGCGTGCCTGGTGGCTTGACCTGATGCGGACCCTGCAGGTTGAAACCACCGACCCGGCATTTGACCACTGCCTGAA
This sequence comes from Limisphaerales bacterium, assembly GCA_003161635.1. Lineage (GTDB taxonomy): Bacteria > Verrucomicrobiota > Verrucomicrobiia > Limisphaerales > UBA11358 > UBA11358. The sequence continues at coordinate 27,630 of PMOA01000075.1, read as the reverse complement.
CTGGCTGAAATACCAGGCGCTCGCGGAACGCCTCTGGGCGCGCAAAGGTTTTTACCAGTCGAGCGGCGCGTTTGGTTTTCGCGACCAACTGCAGGACGCGGTCAATTTGATCTGGGTGGACCCGGCGCTGGCGCGGCGGCAGATTTTACTGCACGCACGGCAACAGTTCGTCGAGGGCGACGTGTTGCATTGGTTTTTCCTCCAGCAGGATGGCTGCACGGGTCTGGCCGCGCGCACGCACGCTTCCGACAACCTGCTCTGGCTCGGCTGGGCAACCGCCGAATACGTCCGCATGACCGGCGACGAATCCATTCTCGACGAGAAGCTGCCGTATCTCGAAGCGGAAACACCGCTGCCGCCATTGCCCGAAGGCCGGCACGGCATGGGGCTGTTCGCGCATGTCTCGCCGCGCGAGGAGACGCTCTGCGATCACGTGCTGCGCGCCGTTGATCTGGTTCTGGAAAAACGTCTCGGCGCGCACGGCCTGCCGCTGATCGGCACCGGCGATTGGAACGACGGGCTGGACGCAATTGGCAGCGAAGGCCGCGGCGAAAGCGTCTGGCTCGGTTTCTTCCTCCATTACAGTTTGGAAAATCTCCTCGATGTGATTGAAAAGCGCAAAGGCGCCGTGCGCCGGCAATTTTATTGCGAGCGGCTGAACGGGTTGAAAGCCGCAATCGAAAATGTGTGGCGCGGCGACCGCTATTTGCGCGCGATTCACGACGACGGCACGGAAATCGGTGTGAAGGACAGCGGCGTCTGGGAGATTGACGCGCTGACCGCCGCGTGGGCGGTGATGTCCGGCGTCAACCGCGAGCGCGGTCGCATCATGTTCGACACCGCCTTGCGCGTGCTCGAACGCGACAACGTCATCCTGCTGGGCTGGCCTGCGCTGCGCGAGGAATCCAAACCGTATCTGGGCCGGAGCTGTCGCTATCCGGAAGGAGTGCGAGAGAACGGCATGTATTGCCACGGCGTCCAGTGGTTGATCCGCGCCGCGCGTCTGCTCGCCGGGCAGTTTGCGGTGGACGGCGATCTTCCGACGGCGCAACTTTACCGCGACGCCACGATCCGCCTGTGGCGAAAAATCGCGCCGGTTACGCACGTCACGCCTGATAAAATTGAAATTTACGGCGGTCAACCGAACCAGCAGGCAGCGGACTTGCTCACAAACTTTGAGCCGGGCCGCATGATTTGGAACGGCTACACCGGCGCCGCCGGCTGGATGCTGCGGCAAAGTTGCGAAGGCGTGATCGGCGCGGCACTGGTCAACAATCGCGTGGTGTTGCCCGCCGACATGGCGTTGGCTCGTGGCGACTTGAAGGTGATTCGTCTTCAGCGCGAGCTGGCGGCAAGTCCGTTTCGAGAACGATAAAATTTGAATTATGAGAAAATTGTCGCAGATGACAAGAACCGCGCTGCTGTCGGCGCTTTTGCTCACACTTCTGGCGGGCTGCCGGACGTCGTCGCCGCACCGGCCAACAGCATTCAATTTTCCCAACGTCAATCCGGCGCACACGCACACGCGGCGGCTGCTGGAGAACGCGTTTCGATACGCCGACGCCGCCAACGCCATGACCGATCCGGCGTCCGGTTATCCGTTCGAAGGCTGGAATCAAGTGCCGGCGAAGGGCCTTTACCTGCGCTCGTTCACGCAGTTGACCGCCATCGGCGAGTGGCTGGAGTTGATGGCCAACATCGCCGCCGGTTACGCGGACAATCCCTGCGTCTCACGGGACGAGGCGAAGACGCGACTCATCCAGATTGTCGGGAGTCTGCGCCACGACCAGCAAGACCCGCGGGTCAGCGCCGAAGGTCTGTTGGTGAATTTCATTGGCTTGGACAACTCGCAACGCATGCCGCCGCTTTCGGAAATCATCGAGAAACAGAAATTCATTGACGCATTCGGGGAGGAAACGGCCGCTGCCATCTGGAAGGCGCTGCGCGAAAAAGGCTGGATTGTTCCCCGACACGACGACCGCGAAGCGGACATCAAACGGCGCGGCCAATACGGAGCGAAATATTTTGACGGGCCGTTGGCGCCCTTCGCGGACGAGACGGTCAAGGCGCGGATCATGGCGCTGTTGGACCGGCGGGTGGTGCAGATCGTTTTCGGCGACAACGCCAACCTCTCGGCGTCCGTGGCAAAGGCAATGGGCGCGTTGCTCCGCCCGGCAATACGGGATGACCCCGCCATTGGCGCGTTGAGAATCGAGATGGAACTTTTCCTGGAGAACCAGCAGGCGGGCTACGCGCATCTGTTCGATGTAAAGACCGGCACGTTCGTTTTCGGTTGGGACGCCACGCGGGATCGTTTGTTTGGCTGGGAAGACGCCGCCGGCAACTACATCGTCGGGCACATGAATTATCTGGTGAACGAATTTCGCGGCCCGTTGATGTTCGTCGCGTTGCGGCATGGTTTTCCGGCGGCGGCCGTCGCCAACGCAGGATTCATGATCAAGCCGTTTCGCACTCAAGCCGGCGATGACATTTACACGCTGGCCACGTGGGAAGGTTCGGCGTTTCAATCGTCCGGCCTGACCCTGTTCATGCAGGAACTGGAAAATGCCGGCTGGCGCAAAATCCTGGAGAATACGGTGGACATCGAACTGGATTTCGCCACCCGCAACAAGCTGCCCGGGTTACTGTCGGAAGCCTACAGCGGTCAGGGCGTCGAATACACGGGCCGAATTGGCATACCGGACATCGTCATCGCCGTGGAACCGCGCATCACAAACGCCCCGTCGCTTTACACTTTGGGCGTCGCCAGCCAAATCGCGCCGGACAAGATTGAGCGCTTTCTGGAGATGAACTGGCCGGCGATTTCAAGACTCTTTACGAAACACGGGCCGTGGGAAGGTTTCGACACCAGGCGCCGCACCGCCATCAAATACCAAACCACCGCGCACACGCTCTCGCTCATCCTCGGCGGCATCGGCTCTGCGCCGGACAACATGCGGCGCTATCTCGAATTCAAGGGATTGCACGACAACCTGCTCGCGTGGTACGCGCCCGGTGACGCCGTGGATTTCCTGTCGCAGGAAACGCAAATCGTTCCCTGGACCAGCGACGGCAGCCTGATCAATTTTTCTCGTGACGAAAATTCGTTTCACGTCGAAGGTCGTCCGCTGCGAAATGGCCGCGTCACGTTGACGGTGCCGCAAGCCGAAGGCATCAACCTCGCCGATGGCGAGTTGATCATCCGTTACCGCGCCTCAGCGCCAATCGAACAAGCGGTCATCACGCTGAACAAAGTTCAAGGCGGCCCTTATGCCGAACCGCACTTTCCCAACCAGATATTCGTGCGGTTCAGCGCGACGGAAGGCGGGGAAAGGGCAATCCGTGTTCCCCTCCCGGCCACGCCGGGTCTGGCCCGCACCAAAGAACTCGTGCTGGCTTTGGGAAAACACAGCGAAGCGGTGGAGGCGGATTTGACGATCACAGCGCTGAAATTCGTCCCGTATCCGGATTAGGCAACCCTGCGTTAGGATGTTGGGACAGACCCAAACGCTTGAAAACAAAAACAAGCGACCCGAACTTTCGGACCGCCGGTCAAACGTTTTCTCCGCCATCTACCCGCCCCGCGCCGGACTTTTCACACAGCCTCGCGATTTGTTAGGTGCGACCATATACTCTCAAAACTGCGATGCCACCAAACCAATATGCTATGCCGCACACAATAATCTCAAATGCGATGTAAAATCGTTTTGCAAGAATCCGTGCTTCTGCCGTGACATTCTGGCAATGCCGTTCGATTCCAAGCCCAATTTCGCGTGCAGTGCAAATCTCCTAGACGAGAGAAAAGAGAAGCAGTGCGGGCGCGCAAATGCCGATGCTTTCGACCAGTCCGCTGACCCAATACCCGGTGAACATAAGAATCATGATTGCGATTGACACAAGGTTGAGGGCCGTAAACCAGACCGGTTTTCTTTCCTTAATGTGGCTCGTGAGCGCATCCAGACCAAGAAGGCACATCAGCACAACATAGAGTAAGGCGAACAATGGCATACAGGCGTAGCACCTAACTATTTAATTACATTGACTCTTTTCAAGCTAACTTGATATTAAGTCGGAAAACATTGAGTCGGTTTTGATCAATTTTTACTCTGGAATGGCAGGCTATGAGCGGGGGATGGGCGGGTCAAGGTCAAAAAGGCATTCACCGGCTATCGGTGTAATCTGCGGATGAAAATAGGCGATCCATCCTGTGCTACCTCACACAAATTTCCCTGGATTCAAAATTCCTTTCGGGTCGAGGGCGTGTTTCACGACGCGATGGAGTTCGCGCACTTCCTTTGAAACGGCCAGCGGCCACCAGCGTTTTTTGGCCAGGCCGATGCCGTGTTCGCCGCTGATTGCGCCGCCCCAGGAAATGACCTGGGCGAAGAGTTCATCGAGAGCGGCTTCGGCGCGTTGTTTGGCGCGCGGCTGGTTCAGGTCCACCATCACGTTGGTGTGGATGTTGCCATCCCCAGCGTGGCCGAAACACGCGACGGGCAGACCGTGTTTCTTCTGGAGCCGGGCAGCGAACTTGAACAGGTCTTCCAACCGGCTGCGCGGCACGACGACGTCTTCGTTAAGTTTGGTCAGGCCGGTATCGCGGAGGGCATAGGAAAATTCGCGCCGGATTTTCCAGACGGCCTCACATTGGGCGGCGCCAAGGCCGCGTTCGACAAACAATGGTTTCTGTCGGCGGATGATTTGCTCCAATTCCTTGATTTCAGCGCGGACGGAATTTTTCTGACCGTCGAGTTCGACGATGAGATGGGCGCGGCAACCGCGCAGACGTTCGCTTTTGGTGCGTTTATAGGCGGCGGCGAGCGTGAATTCGTCGGCCAGCTCCAGTGCGCACGGCAGAAAACCGGCGCGGAAAATGGCGTGGAGTGTGCGCACAGCGGCGGGCATGGAACCGAAACCGACGGCGAGGTTGGCGCGGAACGGCGGCAGCGGCAGGAGTTTCAACGTGGCCTCGGTGACCACGCCGAGCAGGCCTTCGGAGCCGACAAACAGGCGGTGGAGGTCGAAGCCGGTCTTGTTTTTGTGGGTGCGTCCGCCGAGGCGTTGAATTGTGCCGTCGGCGAGGACGACTTCAAGACCGAGGACGTAATCGCGGGTGACGCCGTATTTCAGACAGCGCGGGCCGCCGGCGTTGGTGGCGATGTTGCCGCCGATGAAGTTGTCCGCGCGGCTGGCGGGGTCGGGCGGATAAAAGAGGCCGTGCCGCTCGACCCTGTCCTGGAGATGTTTGGTGTTTACACCCGGCTGGACGACGGCCACGAAATCGGCGGCGTTGATGTCCTTGATGCGGTTCATCCGTTCAAGCGAAAGCACGATGCCGCCGCGCACGGGCACGCAGCCGCCGACGTAGCCATGGCCCGCGCCGCGCGGGGTCACGGGAATGCGATGGCGATTGGCAAAGCGGAGCAGGGTGGAGACGGATTGGGTGGAGCGGGGCAGGGCGACGGCGTCCGGCTGATGCGAAGCAAACCATTTGTCGCCGGCGTAATTGGCCAGGGTTTGCGGGTCAAAAATGATTTCGCCGGCCGGAAGAATGTTTTTGAGCCGGCGCAGGAGTTTTAATTTTGCGGGAATCATGGCAATGGCCGATGAGGATTGGAACACTTTGCGCGTCCGGCAGGGCCGCGTTGTTGCGCGGCCTTCAATGTCCGGCGGCGCAGCAGCGCCGCCCTACCTTTGATGGGAAGTGGCATCATTCGGCGGACGCGGGCGGCGTTTCCAAAAATTCCTTCGCGTCGTCGGCCTCGGATTCGGGGACTTGCAGCAGGATGCCACCGATGGTGATGGCGGTTCCCAACCAGAGAGCAGTGCCTCCGTTCGTGATGACGGGATGAAATCCAGCCGCTTCAAGCTGGGAACGTTTCATTTGGGCATCCGTATCGTTCAACTCTTTGGAAATGGTGACCAGTTGCATGGCGCAAAATGGTTTTTAGAGGGACGGCACTTTTATTTCCGCAAAAACGATGACCCCCGCGCCGGTTTGCAGGAAGGTCTGAACCTGGACTTCGACCTGCTGGCCGATGTGCGACTGGCCGTTGCTGACGACGACCATGGTACCGTCGGGCAGATAGCCAAGACCCTGTCCCTTGTCCCTGCCTTCACGCACGATTTTCAGTTGCAGTGTTTCGCCGGGGAGCAAAATCACTTTGAGGCATTTGGCGACCTCATGGAGATTCACGTAGCTGATCTTTTGCAACTCGGCGATCCTGGCCAGGTTGTAATCGTTGGTGTAAAGCCTGGCATTGAGGTTGTGCGCGAGGTGGATAAGTTTGGTGTCCACTTCATGTTCTTCGGGAAAATCGCCATCGTGAATGCGGACTTCCGTGTGCGTGTTGCGCTGAAGGCGGTTGAGCATTTCCAGTCCGCGGCGGCCGCGAGCGCGTTTGATGGGGTCGGAGGAATCGGCAATCTGCTGGATTTCCTTCAACACAAAACGCGGCACGACGATCAGGCCCTCCAGAAAGCCGGTTTCAATCAAATCGGCGATGCGCCCGTCAATGATGACGCTGGTGTCGAGCAGCAACAAATTGTCCGGTTTGTTTTGCGGCGCAAAACGGACATAGGGAATAATCAGTGAAAAATCCTCCTTGTTGCTGCGCATGGCGAGGATGATGCCGATGTAGCCGAAGCCCAGGAACAGTCCGAGCCGGATGAGCCAGCGGACATTTGCTTCGGCGTTTTCAAAAAGGCCGGAGCGATCCACCAGCAGCGCAACGACGGTGCCGAGCAACAGACCGAACGTCGTGGCCGAAAACGCGCGGAGCGAAAAACCCTTGAGCATTTCGTCCACGGCAACCATCCACCCGCCAAAACCGAAGCCCATGACCATGCCGATCAAGCCGCTATGACTTAGCCCGGTAAATTCCGGGCGCACCTGGCTGATGGCGTAACCGCCCGTCGTGCAGAGACTGAGAAACAAAATCCGGATGGCCCAGAGTGGAGTCATGGTTCAGTGATGGCGCAAAGTTGTCGGTGCGTTTGTGCGCACCAGTTCGTGGTGCCAGAGCAAACCCCATAAACCGAGCCGGTTCAAATTGCTCGATGCAATGGCGAGGTTGTTCGCGATGGCTTGCACGTTGGTGGCCAGTTGTTCGTTCTGGAGCATGGTTCCAGCAAGACCTTTACCAGATTGGACGTCGCTCAACAAACTTTTCAATACTTCGGTCGAAGATTCAATATTTTTCACCGCGGTGGTGATTCCCGTGCTGTTGGTTGCCAGCACGCCTTCGGCGGAATTGGCCAGGCGCATCAACTCCTGTGAAAAGAAAACGATGTTGCTGACGGCGAGGCTGGCCTGCGAACCGTTGGTGGCGATGATCGCGTTGATGTCGTTCACCGTGTTTAACGCCTGTTCGGAAAACGTGCGCATATTGTTCACAGCCGCGGAAAAATTGGTGAGCGTCTGTTCGTTCAGCACGACGCGTCGCAAATCTGTGACCGAGTCGTCGAGTTTTTTGACGGTTTCGTCCATGCGCTTGATAAACCCGGACGCTGAGCGCGCGACTTCCTGCAAGTCAAACGGCTCCTGACAGACGACGTCCGCGCCGTCCTGCAGCAATGGCGGCGAATTCGTTGTGGGAATGATGGAGACATATTGGTCGCCGAGAAAGCCGGATTGCTCGATGACGAAACGCGCGTCGTGGTAAATTTTGTTTTCTTTGTAAATGTTCAGGAGAATCGTCACGCTTTTGCCGTCATTGGCAAGTTTGATGTCGGAGACGCTGCCGACCTGCACGCCGGCGAGCAAAACGCCCGCGCGTTGCTTCAGGCCGCCAACGTTGCCCGCGTGCAGGCGCAATTCATAGGTGCCGTGGAACAGGCTCGTGCCCTTGCTGAACTGAATCAGCAACGCCGCCAGCAGCGCCAGCCCGATGAACACAAACAGACCGACTTTGGTTTCCAATCGCGATTTATCCATGACTCAAGGCAAATTTTCCTTCGGATCGGCGACGCCGTCAATGAATTGTCGCACCACCGGGTCTTGCGAGGCAAAAATTTCGTCCGCCGTGCCGCTCGCGTAAATCTTTTTGTCGTGCAACATCAGCACGCGCTGGCCGATACGCCGCGCCGTGCGCATGTCGTGCGTGACCATCACCGTCGTCACTTTCAGTTGGTCGCGCACACGCACCATCAACTGGTCAATGCTGTCGGACACAATCGGGTCCAGGCCGGTCGTCGGTTCATCATAAAGCACGATCTGCGGTTCGTAAATGATTGCGCGCGCCAGTCCCACACGCTTGCGCATGCCGCCCGACAGTTCGGCCGGCTTTTTGTTTTCCGTGCCGGGTAAATCAACCATTTCGAGCGCTCCGGCCACGCGCTGGCCGATTTCCGCCTCGGTCAAATGTTCATACCGGCGCAACCCAAACGCCACATTTTCCGCGACCGTCATTGAATCAAACAACGCCGCGCCTTGGAACAACATGCCGAATTTCCGTCGCACGCGCAGCAACTGGCGTTCGTTCATCGGCACGATGTTTTCGCCGTCAATCAACACCTCCCCCGTGTCCGGCTGCAGCAGGCCGATGAGGTGCTTGAGCAAGACGCTTTTGCCGCTGCCGCTGCGACCGATGATGGCGACTGATTCACCATTTTCAATCCTAAAGCCGACGCTGTCGAGGACCAGTTGCGCGCCGAAACTTTTTTGCAAATCCCGGACTTCGATCATAACAAACCCACCAGTTTGCCCATGACCAGCGTGAGGAAAAAGTTCGCGATCAAAATGGTGATGGAGGCGTAAACAACCGCCTCCGTGGTGGCCTGCCCGACGCCTTCCGCGCCCAGCCGGCACGTCATGCCCTTGTAACAGCCGATGAGCGCGATGACGCCGCCGTAAATGAATGCCTTGATCAGGCCGATGACCAGGTCCGCCTGGTGCGTGTATTTGAGCATGTTCGCCAAGAGATAGGTCGGCTCGATGTCGAGCAAGTTCACGCTCACGAAATAGCCTCCCAGAATGCCGATAAAGATGGCTTCCACCGTGAGCAGCGGCAGCGCGATGTGCGCCGCTATCAGCCGGGGCACGACCAGGTAATCCACCGGATGCGTGGCCAGCGCCCGGAGCGCGTCAATCTGTTCCGTCACGCGCATCGTGCCGATTTCGGCGGCCATCGCCGCGCCGACGCAGCCGGCGACCATCAACGCCGTCAACACCGGGCCGAGTTCACTGCACATCGAAACGCCCACGACCGCGAGCGTGGCCGTGTCCATTTTGACTTTGTGAAACTGGATATAAGTCTGCGCGGCCAGCACCATGCCGGTGAACGCGCCGGTGATGAGCACAACCGACTGCGATTTCACGCCGATGAAATAAATCTGGTAGAGCAAATCGCGCCACGAGGCCCTCCCCTTGAGCAGCGACAAAACCGCCTCCCGGGCCAGCAAAGTGATCCGGCCCAGCTCGGCGAGCGCTTCGATCACTCGTTTATTGGCAGAAAGACTGAACATCACGGCCACAGTATCAAATCGGCGGGTTTTGGCCAGCGCCGGATTTGCCATTGGCAGGGACGGTCTGCCGGTCGTCCGAGGACACCAAGATGTGGAGTTTTTAACCGCAGCCTGCTGTCAGGCAGAATCTGTTTGTTTCTCCGTTCTCTCTGTTGCCAGATGCGCCCCGCCGGCCAGAAAGAAAGACAACTTTCAAGAAAAAGACTGTTTGCCGGGGACGCTTTTCGCTCTTGACCGCTCACGCTAATGGGTGACCCGTTTACGCCGCATTGCGGACTACGAAGGATGGGTCCGTGGTTGAAAACTTTGCGCCTTGGCATCTTTGTTGTTCAATTTCCACGGTTAAAATCCGGCGCTGGCCGAAAGCCGCCGGTTGGTGTAAAAGTCTTCCTGCGTGCGAAAATTAATCAAACGGACTGCGCTCGGCCTTCTGGTTCTGCTGTTGTTGCTGGTCGTTGCCGCAATTATTTTTCCGCAGCCATTTTTGTGCGTGGACAGCGGGCCGGTAAAGGCCGACGTGATTGTGGTATTGGGCGGTGGTTCGCACGAACGGCCTGAACGCGCGGCGGAACTTTTCAAGGAACACGCCGCGCCGCGCATCATCATCAGCGGACTGGGCGATTACGAAATAAACCGGCGGCTGTTGATTGCGGCGGGCGTGCCGGCGAATGCGATTGAACTGGAAACCCAATCCCGCACGACAAGGGAAAATGCGCAGTTCACCGTCAAATTGCTCCGCGAACAGAAACAGAAGCGCGTCATCCTCCTTACGTCGTGGTATCATTCGCGCCGCGCGGTGGCGTGTTTCCGGCATTATGCGCCGGAGATAAGATTTTATTCGCGCCCGTCCTGTTTTGCCTCTGCCCGCGCCGATTGGTCGCATAACCGCATCGGTCCTCGCGTCCGTCTGGAATACGCAAAACTGATCGGCTACTGGATTCGCTATGGAATTTGTCCATTGTAAATCTGATGGACGCTTGTCTGGACATAAAAAAATCCCGCACGCGCGGGATAAATTGGTTGCGGGGCCAGGATTTGAACCTGGGATCCCGCACTGCGGGATTATGAGCCTGACGAGCTTTGCCGTCCGGTTAGAAACCTGAAGCCGACTCCGCCTTTTTGTCGTTTGAGGCGGTTTTCCAGTTTACGCGCATCGGAAAGCGACAAAGGTTCACTTGTTCAAATCAGCGACCATGGCCCACGATGCCGCGTCCACTTTGAAATGCCTTAGTTATGCTGTTGCAACCGAATTTGAACATTTTCACTCAGGCCGATGTAAAACTTCCCGGCGGTGTTCCCGATTACATAAACCTGATGGACGTTGGTCTTGGGCATAAAAAACCCCGCACGCGCGGGATTAAATTGGTTGCGGGGCCAGGATTTGAACCTGGGACCTTCAGGTTATGAGCCTGACGAGCTACCGGGCTGCTCCACCCCGCGATTAGGAATAAGTAATATGTCCAACACCCGCAGCCAACGCAAGAAGTTTCGGCCCAAATCCAGAATGGCGGGCGCATCTCAATTTTTGAGCAGGGCTATATAAATCGGAAACCGCAGTATTTACAGTTATTTCATTAACACCCCGCTAAAGCGGGGTGTTAATGAGAGCCAGATAGAAATCGCACAAAAAGTGAGATGCGCTCCAGAATGGCCATGGTGCATCTTAATTTTTGAACGATTGTATGAAAACATTTCATTAGCACCCGGTTTCAGCCGGGTGACTGTGGAAAAAAAGAGAAATTCAGCCGGTTCAACGGCTTTTCGGCGCGGGTGAACCCGTTAAAACGGGTTTGGCGTTTTGCCATCGTCCACACCTGGCTGAAGCCGGGTCTAATGAGAGACTCATAAAAATAAAATGCACCACCGGAACGAAACTATTGAATCCAGTCCCCGCAACCAATTTCAACCCCGCCTCGTGCGGGGATTTTATGTCGGGGACATGTGAACTGGAGAAACGTCTGAAGCGCTAAATGGCGGAGTTGGCTTCAGGTTTTAACCGGATTGCAAAGCTTGTCAGGCTCATAATCCCGCGCTGCGGAATCCTATTTCCAAGGAGAATGGCCGTTATTTCATTTTTGGGTGGACTGTTTCCCCGCCCGCCAAATTACGTGCCTAAAAATAAACTTAAAGCTGTCTAAAAGTGATACACCCGAAGAAGAAGTATTCAGCATTTGAAGTGACAGCCGATGGCATCAAAGCTGCACCACGCTGTCGCTAAGAGCTGGAGGGATGAATTGATCGCGTCCGCGAATAAATCACAACAATCCAGAAATCAGCGGAATCGAATGAAATTTATGAAAATCATTTGCTCATTGGCCCTCGCGGGTCTGGCAATCATGTTAACCTCCTGTGCGACCCCGAAGCCGCCGCAGGCGTTTCACAATACTGACAATACTGCGTTGGTCATCGCGTCTTTGGATGACAAGACTTGCCAGATGCTCCAACCAACGACCTCCAGTGGGGAGAAAAACGATGAGGTTCTGGCAAAAGCCATGGCGCTGTCCCAACATCAGGCAGCAGTGGTGATTCTTGAGAATTACACCGAGCCGAAGATCGGCGACCAGTTCCGCGACCGCGGCACAGCCTGGTTCGTCGGATTACGGTACCTCGGATATCAGCACATTGTCTTCCTTCAAGGCAATGGCGTCGCCAACCCCGAGGGATTAATGACACTTGCCGAATACAATTAGCGAAATCGGGTTGCAAATCCCGCCCGCAAGACAAGATTCAGAATCCTGCTGGCGGGTCGCAAGTTCAGATCCTGTCCTCGCAACCAATTTCAAGCCCGCCGATTTTCCCATTTCATTTTTTCAAGCCGCTTTGGTTGATGTCGGCGGCGGAATGTCGTTTCAGCCAGACCGCAAGTTTGGGAACGTTTGATCCAATTTCCCCGACGGCAACGTCGCACATCCGGATCGCGCCGCAGGCGTTGAAATGTGTGTCGTCGGACAACCCCTTCGGGTAGCGCTCAAATTCGCCCGGGCCAATCCAATCGAAAAGTTTCTTGGAAAGTTCCGGGCCCATGCCGGCAAGCAATTCCACGCTGTGGTGTTCATTTCGAGCAATAACGCCCGCTGTTCCTGCGCGACCTCCCGCACGGCTTTCACGTAATCGCCGTGCGTGTCAACCAGCCCGCCGTTGTCATCGAATTTTCTCCGGCCAACGGACGTGGCTTCGTGCTCGCGGGATTCGCGGATGAACAACTCGAGGTTTTGTTTGAAACCGCCGAACGGTTCCGTGTAGCGCTTGGGGTATTTTTCTTTTCGTCGTTGTGGCCGAATTCAATGATGACATAATCGGCGGGTTTGAGCTGGTTCAGGACCGGTTCCCATCGCCCTTCGTCGAGAAAACTTTTTGAACTTCAGACGTTCACCGCGTGATTTTCAATCCGCACTCCATCCTTGAAATACATCGGCAGCATCTGTCCCCAGCCGCGTTCGGGATTGGGCGGAATCACCGGCTTGTCCACCATGGTGGAATCACCAACCAGGAAAATGGTGAAGCCGGGTTTGGCCGGTGCCGGGCGGGATGCCGTGACCGGTTTGGTGGCGCACCCGGAAAACGCGACGGCAGCCAAAAGCAGTATGGCCATTTGAGGCTTGAGACGTCTGCATAAAAATGGAACAGCAGGAATCATAAGCCGAGGTTAAGGCAAATCCGTTCCAAACGGGATGAAAATGACCGGCAAAACTTTGACACCGCGCGTTCAGCCTTTATTCTTGGTCCGTGCGCACCGTTTCCGTGCAACTGGGAAATCGCAGTTACGCGATCAAAATTGCACCGGGTTTGATTGACCAACTCGGCCGCGAATGTGCGCGCCTGAAACTCGGCGCGCGTTGCGCCATTATCACCGACACTAACGTCGGCAGACGGTTTGCCAAAGCGGCTTTCAATTCCCTCGCCACGACAGGCTTTTCGCCTTCACTGATTGTTGTTCCGGCGGGCGAAACGGCCAAAAGTTTGAAAACCGTTCAAACCTGCTACGACCTGCTCGCGGCGCACCGGCTCGAACGCAAATCCTTCATCGTCGCGCTCGGCGGCGGCGTGGTCGGCGATCTGGCCGGGTTCGTCGCAGCGACGTATTTGCGCGGCATCGCATTTGTACAGGTGCCGACGACGCTGCTGGCGCAGGTGGACAGCTCCGTCGGCGGCAAGGTCGGCGTCAATTTGAAAGCCGGTAAAAATCTCGTGGGCGCGTTTTATCAGCCGCGTTTGGTGCTGTGCGATCTTGATACCATGCGCACTTTACCCGAACGCGAGTTTCGCGCCGGTTTCGCCGAAGTCATCAAATACGGCATTATTTACGATGCCAGACTGTTCGCGCAACTGGAACGCGATTTGCCGAAGCTGTTGCGGCGCGAACCCCAAACCCTCGCTGCCGTCGTTGCGCGCTGTTGCGAAATCAAGTCGGACGTCGTCGGCCAGGACGAAACTGAAAATGGCTTGCGCGCCATTCTGAATTTTGGCCACACCATTGGCCACGCCATCGAAAACATTTCCGGTTACGGGAAATTTCTGCACGGCGAGGCGATTTCCATCGGCCAGGTTGCCACCGCAAAACTTTCCTCTGGACTGATGGGTTTGTCAGGAGACGATGCCGGGCGGATCCGGGATTTATTCAAGCGTGCCGGCCTGCCGACTCAAATCAAGTTGAAGCCGGCGCAACGTCAGAAACTTTTCGCTGCCATGCGGCTCGACAAAAAGGTCAGCGGCGGCGAAATCAAATTTGTGCTCGCAAAAAGAATTGGGCGCGTCGTTTGGGGGCAGCGAGTGGCCGGAGAATTGATTGGCAGCGTGCTGGATGAAATCGGTAATCGCAAATCTTAACATGGTTCTGGTCATAGATAACTACGATTCGTTCACCTACAACCTCGTGCAATATCTCGGCGAGATGAACGTCGAGTTGCAGGTGCGGCGGAACGACGAGATCACGCTTGACTCGATTCGCGAGTTGCGGCCGGAACGCATTCTCGTGTCGCCGGGACCGTGCTCGCCGCGCGAATCCGGGTTGTCGAACGAAGTCATTCGCACGTTCGGCCGGGAAATGCCCGTGTTCGGCGTCTGCCTCGGTCACCAGTGCATCGGGCACGTGTTCGGCGCGGAGGTGGTGGTAAATTACCGCATGATGCACGGCAAAACCTCGCCGATTAAGCACAACGGCAAGGACCTTTTTGTGGGGATGGCCAATCCCTTTGTCGCCACGCGCTATCATTCGCTCGTCATCAAGCGCGACACGCTGCCCGATTGTCTCGAAGTCACTGCCGAGACCGGCGAGGGCGAAATCATGGGCGTGCGGCACAAGGAACTGCCAATCTGGGGCGTGCAATTTCATCCGGAAAGCATTCTTACCGAGAATGGACGTCAGATTATTAAAAATTTTCTCAAGTTGAAGTAACGGCGCAATACGTTATACTCAATGGCTCATACAGGTTCATTTGCTGAAATCGTAAATTCATCGCGCCACGGTCACGGGCGGCAACGTGAAATATGAAGGCAGCCTCACCATTGCCATTGACCTGATGGAAAAGGGCCGGCCTGCAGGAGTACGAACGCACCCTGTGCGGCAAAATGGCCAATGGAAACCGGTTTGAGACCTACGTCATCCGCGGCAAACGCGGTTCCGGCCAGATCATCATGAACGGCGCGGTGGCGCATCTCGGCAAGAAGGATGATTTGCTGACGATCATGAATTTTGCGGCCTTCACCAGGCGAAGGCGAAGAAATGGAAATCCCGCGTCATCGTCCTCGGCAAGGAAAACCGTATTGTGACCAGGCGTGGGATTTGACACAAATGGTAGGGCGGCGCTTACCGCGCCGCCCAAATCAGTTCAAAGACGTTAAATAAACGGCGGAGCAGCAGTTCCGCCCTACTACAAAAAAAACACACCGGCATGAACCGGCGTGTTTGCGTTTCAGATCAATTTTACGGTTTAGAAATTTTTGGCGGCTTCCGCCCAGTTCACCACGTTCCACCAGGCCTTGAGATAATCGGCGCGCTTGTTCTGGTATTTCAGGTAGTAGGCGTGCTCCCAAACATCCACGCCGAGCAGCGGTTTGCCTTCGCAACCGGCCACAGCCTTGCCCATGAGCGGATTGTCCTGATTAGCCGTGGAAACAATTTCGAGTTTGCCGCCGTTCGAGACGAGCCAAGCCCAGCCGCTGCCGAACCGAGCGATGCCCGCCGCTTCAAACTTCGCCTGAAAATCGGCGAATGAGCCGAAAGCGGCCTTGATGGCGTCGGCGAGCTTGCCGGTGGGCGTGCCGCCGGCTTTGGGGGCCATGAGCTTCCAGAAGAATGAATGGTTCCAATGGCCGCCGCCGTTGTTGCGCACCGGGCCGCGGATATTCTCGGGCACGGACGCGAGGTCCTTGATCAGCGCGTCGAGCGGTTTGGCCTCGAGCGCGGCGTTGCCGGCAATGGCCTTGTTGAGATTGTCCACGTAAGCCTTGTGATGGCGGTCGTGATGGATTTCCATCGTCAGCGCGTCAATGTGCGGTTCCAAAGCTTCCTTGGGATAAGGCAGGGGAGGTAGTTCATGTGACATAATTTTTAATCCTTTTGTTTCGTTAAGTTAATTAACGAAAGCCAAATTGCGCCACTGGCGACGAAAATGCAAGCGCGGAAAAAATAGAATTCATTTCAATGTTACAAGTCCCTTTGGTGAACCTGGAACTATTCCGTCAACAACGACGCTGCCTTCGTATAAAACATAGTAAATGTTTCTTCCGATAGGCAGAGTAATTTCAGAGTGGCAATTCAAACAACGCCCAGGATTTTTGAAACTCCATTTTCCACCTTTTGCTGCGGGCGGCAAACGTAAACCACCAGATTTCCGAAGCGTGTCGTCGCGGAGCGACGAAATGACGGTAGCCGGGCGGATTTATCCCCCGGTATGGATATTGGAAAAGGCCCGCGTCGCGGAGCGACGCCTGAACGAAATACTTGGCACCGGTTTCAATCGTCGCTCCGCGACGAAACGGCTTATCGGCACCGGAGTCACGGGATGAATCCCGTGGCTACCGTCAAAGCATCGCTTCGCGATGCGTCAATTTGCCTGACACCTAAAAAACCGGGCCGCCGGGGATGACGGCCGCGCGGCGACGCGGCCCTGCCGTTTTCGGGCCAAAATCATTTTTCAATGTAGGGTGTGCCCCATCGCAAATCCTTTTGCACCACACCTTTCTCCTTCACCTCGCGCATGATGTCCGACACCTGGTTCCAATCCAGTTGAAGCGTGGCCTTATCCGGCCAGTCCCTTTCTTGCGTCCAAAACTCCAGTTGCAGTTCCAACTGGCCGTTCTTTTCCTCCGGAGACACCATGCTGAACCTGTCCCAAGCCTTCGCGAAATCTTTTCCTGATTTTTTTGACCACTGCGATAAAACTTCATCGGTAATGTCCAGCGGCAAGGCGGGTGACCGCACCGCAAACAATCGCGGCTTGGTACCCCGGGGGTCGTTCGGGTCCGGCGACACATAGGCCTTGTCGCCCACAAATAGCGCCACGTCACCTTTGATGACCTCGCTGACCCCGGACAATGAAGGCCAGATCGGAGTGGTTTTGCCGTCCGGCGCCCGATACTGAAATGAAACTTGCTTGGGGTGGGCCACCTCCTCATAACCGTTGCTCAATGGCGCAACCGTGCCTTGAGACGCGCATCCGGCCAGACCGACGCAGAGCATGGCCAATAAAAAATGGGGCAACTTCGAAATTCCGTAGCAGCCGACCCGTCCTCCGTAGCAGTACTGCGGAGGGTGGAGGTAACGAGGCTCCAGCTTCAAAAAAATCAGAGCCTCCTCACCCGCCTTCGCTTCGCTTCGACGCGGCAAGCGTCGGCGGCTACACCTTTGAAAGAAGCTGAAATGTGAAAACATTTTTTTAATCAATTTCATAGGCCGATTGGTCAGCGCTGCACCAGTTCAACAAAATTCTTCAGCAGTTGCAAACCAACCTTCTGGCTTTTTTCCGGATGAAATTGCGTCGCATAAACGTTGTCGCGCCAGACGGATGACGCAAACTTGTCACCGTAATCCGTGCGCGTGGCGATGATGCCCGTATCCGCCGGCTGCGGATAAAAGCTGTGGACGAAATAGACGTAGCTGCCATTGACTACACCGCGGAACAATGGGCAATCCGGTTTTACGATCTCGAGCTGGTTCCAGCCAATCTGCGGAATTTTCAAGCCATGCTTTTCGGAGAAGCGGACGACCTTGCCTTTGAAAATTCCGAGGCCGGCGGCGCAACTGTTGAATTCCTCGCTCTTCTCAAACAACGCCTGGTAGCCGACGCAGATGCCGAGAAACGGTTTGCCGGATTTGATGAATTCGCGCGCGGCTTCGAGCAGTTCCTGTTTGCGCAGGGCGTTGATGCAATCGTCGAACGCGCCGACGCCGGGCAGCACCATCGCCCGCGCATCACCGATTTCACCCGGTCGCTGGGCGATGCGCACGTCCGCGCCGACCTTGAGCAGCGCCTTGTGGACGCTGCGCAGGTTGCCGGAGCCGTAATCAAGCAAAGCAATCACGCGCTTCATTTAGCCACAGATGGGCACAGCTTGCCACGCCGAAATGCATAAAGGCGGGATGAAACGCGAATTTTTCGGAGGTAGGGACGAGTTGCTGCTCGTCCCAAAACTTGGGCTGCGCGGCAACGCAGCCCTACCGGTTTAATTCCTTTTCCGTCTTCAACCGCAACTGCCCGCACGCGGCGTCAATGTCGTGGCCCTTCTCGCGGCGCAACGTGACGATAACCTTTTGCTTTTCCAGCGCGGCGAGAAATTTATCCTGGGTTTCCTCGTCCGGGCGTTCCCACGGCAGACCCTCGACCCGGTTGTAGGGAATCAAGTTCACCTTCGCAAAAAGTCTGCGCGCGAGCGCGCCCAGCGGTTTGGCTTGCTCAATCGAATCGTTCACACCGGCGATCAAAATATACTCGAACGTGAGCATCCGGCCTTTTTGCCCCTGATACTCTTCACACGCAGCAACCAGTTCCTTGAGCGGATACTTGCGGTTCACCGGCATGATTTTGTTGCGCACCGCGTCGGTGGCTCCATGCAGCGAAATCGCGAGACGGAATTGCAACGGCTCGTCCGCCAGCTTGCGAATCTGCGGCGCGAGACCGCTGGTCGAAATCGTAATTTTCCGTGCGCCGATGCCGCCGCCCCACGGCGCATTCAAAATGCGCAACGCCTTGAGCAGGTTGTCGTAATTCGCCAGCGGTTCGCCCATGCCCATGATGACGAGATTGTCTATCAATCTTTCATTCGTCCTCGTCGTCGTCCTCTTTTTCGTAATCGGTTCTTCAGTTGGGTTCGAGGACGAGGACGAGGAGGACGAAGCATTCCACCTTTCCACAGCCAAGACCTGTTCAACAATTTCGTCCGGCGTGAGATTGCGTTTCCATCCGTCGAGGCCGCTAGCGCAGAATTTGCAGCCGTAGGCGCAGCCGACCTGGGTGGAAACGCACAGCGTATGGCGGTCGCTCGCGTCGCCGTAAAGCGCGGGGTTGGCGGGAATCAGAACGCTTTCGATGAGCAAATGGTCGTGGAGCCGCCAGAGAAATTTCTGCGTGGTGTCGCGTCCACCTCCGTCCCGCATTGCGGGACTACGGAGGACGGGCGCGCCCTGCTTGCGGACGAGTTCCAAGGTCTGGAGCAAAAAGTCCTTGCCGAGCTTTTCGCGCAGCGGCTTGGGCAGGTTCATCATCGCGTCCCAGCTCGTGACGCGATGGACATAAAGCCATTCGAGCAACTGGGCCACGCGATACTTCGGCTGTTTCCAGGCGGCGAACTGCGTTTCCAGTTCCTCGCGCGTCAGCGATTTGATGTCCTGCAACACGCCCGCAACTTAACCGGCGCGGGACGGGAAACCAAGCGCATCGTCAGGCAACGTCAGGATTAAAATCCATGCCTCCTCACTCAGGCCATGCTGCAATCCAGCGGGCTGGCTCGAAAGATTACGTACTTTGCCGTGCCGGCTCCGGTTAATGGAATGCAAATCGAGGTTGCAGTTTAATTTGTTGGTGTTAATAGTAAACTCGGTGTCACTAAACGGTCAGATGGCCAGCCTGCCGCGTATTATCGCGCGGCCTGTAAAAATTTATCACCGGCCATCCTTGGAAAGGATTCATCCATGAAAAATTCATACATGAAACGCCACGGACTTAACCGCCGCCAGTTTATCCGGACTTCTGCCGCCCTGGCCGGCACTGCGTTGCTGTCGCCTTGGACGCTTTCCGGTGTCCGCGCCGCCGCCGCTCCCGCTGGCAAACGCACCGCAGTGGACCAGGTGACGCTGGGCAAGACTGGCATCAAACTCAGCCGGCTGGGCTTTGGCACCGGCAGCGACAACGGTCACGCCCAAACCGCCCTCGGCCGGGATGGTTTCACCAAACTCATCCACTATGCCTACGATCAGGGCATCACCTACATTGACACCGCCCAGGCATACGCAACCTTTGACTGGATCGGCGACGCCATCAAGGGATTGCCACGCGAGAAGTTGTTCATTCAGTCCAAGGTGCCCGGCAAGCCGGACGACGTGCTGGCCACGATTGACCGCCACCGCAAGACATTCAATACGGACTACATTGACAGCCTGCTGGTTCATTGCATGACGCGGGACGCCTGGACTGACGAATGGAAGCGTGTCATGGATGCCTTCAACGAGGCCAAGGAGAAGAAATGGATCCGGGCCAAGGGTGTTTCCTGTCACACGCTGCCCGCGTTGCGCGCTGCCACCGCCAGCGATTGGACCGAGGTGCATCTGGTGCGGGTGAACCCGCAGGGCAATCACACCGACGGCATGAAGGCGGATTGGAGCGGCGAGCTTCATAACGACATCACGCCGGTCATGCAGGAGATCAAAACGACGCACGCGAAGGGCCGCGGCGTGATTGGCATGAAGATCATCGGCAACGGCAGTTTCACGGACCCGGCCGACCGGGAAAAATCCATCCGCTTTGCGATGGCCTGCAAGGAAATTGACGCTGTCGTCATCGGCTTCACCAGCACACAACAAATTGACGAAGCGATTGAGCGGATGAATCGCGCGCTGGCCGTAGTTTGACGTGGCTGGCGGAGCATTTTCTTCCGCAAGGACGCAATCGTTCCTTCAACACGCGCGTAATGGCGGATGATGGACGACAGCGGAATTAGCAACTCAATACGTCAGCAATTCCAATTCGCGGATGCCACTGTCGGTCAATTGCCAGCGACTGCCGCGCCGAACAACGAGGTGGCGGCAGGGATTGGCCCTGGCTTCAGCTTCATTGACGGAAAGCAGTTGGAACCGGGCCTTGCTTGGGATTTCCGAGGCGGCACGCGGCATCAGGGCGAACGCCACGCCGTTGTAATTCAGGGCGATTTCGTAACCGGCCACGCCTTCTTTTTCAGCCTTGGGATTTGGAAGAACCAGCGCCGCGTAGCGTTTCAGATACGGAAAGTTGGTCGAGCGGACGAACACGCGGCAAAGTTCGGTCTGGCTGCGGATAAAATTCGACAGGCTGAATTTTGTGACGGGGTTGTGTTCGGTGAGCAGAATTTCACGCGGGTCGAGGCCGTCGAGGTTCTGGCCGTTCCATTCGCCGTGGTCGTTACGCTGGTTGGGAAAAGTTTTTTTATGCCAGCCGGCAAAATTGTCGTTAACGAGCACGTTCAACTCAAAATGCACATGGGCGCGGTCTTTGGTGATGATTTCGCCGGTGTTCGACGAGCGGCCCATCGTGGCGATGGCTTCGCCGGCTTTGACTTGCTGGCCCATTTTCAGGCCGGGCCGAATTTCGCTCAGATGCGCGTAGAGCGAATAAATTTCAATGCCTTCGGTGATGTGACGGATGACGACGTATTTGCCGTAATTCGACAGCGACGGTTTCGTGCTGAAATAAACCACCGTGCCATCGGCGGTGGCCATGACGGGATCGGTCGGCTCGCCGTGCCGGTCGCGCTGAAGGCAGCGGATGTCGAGTCCCTCGTGCATTTGCCGGCCGTCAGTGCGGACGCAGCCGAAACTGCCGGTAGTCCATGGTTTGTCGGGCGCAGTCGGGGCAAAAAATTTCAATTCGTTTCCAATTTCATACAAGGCGTGATTGGCGGTGGGAAATTGGAACGGCTGTTGCGCGAAAAGGCTGGCGCCAAATCCCAGGGACAGCGCTACGGCGGAAAAAATGGCGCGGTCAACAGCGGGAAAAATCATTTTAGCAAATGCTTGCGGATTTTCTTCGCGGCGTTGTTGAGACCGAGCACAAATTGATCGGCCTCCTCACGGGAAGAAATATCAACGTTAAATGACAGCACGCCGTTACTGATACGGTGTGTGATGATTGGTGCGGCGAGCCAACGGCTGTCAACCGACTTTTCGCTCCATTGACCCCAAATGACGAAATGACCTCCTGGATTGGCGGCGGAATATTGTTCGAGCAGCCACGTGCCATTTTCGTCAAATTTAATCTCCAGGGCAAAATCACCCAGATTGTCAATGACTTTGGCAAGCACGATGTTGGCTTCGGTCAAAATCGGTTCCCGTTTGATGGTGATGAGCACGGGGTCGGAGCGAAGCATGGAAATGTTCTGGCTCGTGCCGGTGGGGTCGGGACTGGTTTCGATGTGCACACGCAGGGCTGCGGTCAGCGGTTTCTTGCCGGTCTGGCAGCCGCAAGCCAGTCCCAGCAGGAATGCCAGCGCCAAATAGATGTTGAATCGTCGCGCCAAAACTTTCATAGTGGACTCACAAAACCTCAACTCGTGAACAAAGTAAAGACACTTATGGGAAGACAATCCAACAAAGTTGAAAATCGAAAACGCCGGAAAAGCTACATCAAACGCAAAAAGACGGCGGCGAAAACAAAAAAAACCGCGAAGTCCAAACCTGCGACTTGAGCGCAAATCTTCCGGGAAATCAAAAGGCCATCCGAACGGGTGGCCTTTTTTGTTTTTGCGCATATTTTTAAATTCTTCAAAACACAAACTTCTTCACCGCGCGGAATTTCCGGCGAAAATTCGGTGAATAATTCTTCGTTCACATTGAGCGAACAGTCTGATTCCATTGGCTGATTCGAGTTGTTCGCAGGTTGTTCACGGGTCGTTTTCGGTGAACAAACTGTGCATATCAATCCGTTGCCGGTTTGGGGATTTGAGTTATGATGTTTATAGTTCATTGAAAGAACGAAGCGGACGGTAAAGATCGTAAGGTTGAGTTGTCCGTTTCAGGATAATCCCAGGTGACTGGGGAAAGGTCGGGTCAGGCTGGTTGGCCCGGCTCCTCTGAAGTTGGATCGAAAGGTATGATGAGGAGGCAGAATTCACCAGTTCCTCTGGCGGTGTTCGCACACCGTCAAATGCGAATGAGGGACTTGGCGGCGAGGGGCGATGAGAAGCCGCTCCGAGCCGGGTCAAGTAGTTCAGGCTGGTTTCGAGCCTGGGCGAATCGCAGTTACCCAGAGGGTATCCGGTTGCTACTGCGCATCAGCACGGACGGGCGACTCTGGCGGTCACGCAAAAAACGGGATCAGCCAAAAGAAAGACGCCGAAAGGCGGGACAAAATGAGCGTTCGCACCGGGAAGGACACGACGGCTCGGCAGGCCGCGTGAAAACCTTCCAAGCGTCGGCGATGTTAAAAACGACACCGCTGGGCTGTGAGCAAAAGGCAACCTGAGAGTGAAGAGGCGAGACCCGTGGCACGGGGCGAACGCGCTGTCAAAAGCAGCGGCTGACCCGGTGCTAATGGTCAAGACGCGAAAGAAAAATCGCAGGCGTGTCTTGACCTGGTTTGCAAGCTGGTGGCGCAACCATCGGCCCAAGCAGGCTGAAAAGCCTCACTCGAAATCCAGCGGCCGCAAGGCACTGGACGGCCCTGCCACGAGGCCGAAGACTCCGCTTGCCGTGGAGAATGGCGTCGGGAAGCTGACAGCCTCCGAAAGGGGCGCGCCTAATGTCGGCATGGGAAAGAGAGCTTGGCGCACTCCCAGCCCCCATTTGTCCCTGCTCGACCGAAAGGCCGGGCAGGGACTTATTGTTTATACTGGCGGGAAAACATCTAACGCCCAACATCGAACATCCAACATCCAATCAAAAAATGGCCGGATCTGCGTCCGATTGGATGTTCGGCGTTGGATGTTTGATGTTCGATGTTTTCCAATTCAGAGAAAAAATTCCTCTTGCTCTGGCCCCAAACTAATCACAATCTTGACTAACAAAATTAATTAAACGAGTTTGGAAAGGATTTTTATGGGACGCATTTATAATAACATCGTCGAAACCGTCGGGCACACCCCGCTGGTCAAACTGAACAAGGTCACCGCCGGCCTGCACGCCACGATCCTCCTCAAGTGCGAGTTTTTTAACCCGCTCAGCAGCGTCAAGGACCGCATCGGCATGGCGATGATTGAGGACGCCGAGAAGCGCGGCATCCTCAAGAAAGAAACCGTCATTATCGAGCCGACGAGCGGCAACACCGGCATTTCACTCGCATTCGTCGCGGCGGCCAAGGGTTACAAAATCATTTTGACCATGCCCGAAACGATGTCGCTGGAACGTCGCACGCTTTTGGCGATGCTCGGCGCGAAACTGGTTTTGACGCCCGGTGCGGAAGGCATGAAGGGCGCGATTGCCCGCGCAGAACAGCTCGCCAAGGAAACGCCGAACGCCTGGATCCCGCAGCAGTTTGAAAATCCGGCCAACGTGGAAATTCATCGCAAGACCACGGCGGAGGAAATTTGGGCCGACACGGACGGCAAGGTGGACATTTTGGTCGCGGGTGTAGGAACGGGCGGCACCATTACCGGTTGTGTGGAGGTGATCAAAGCGCGCAAACCGTCCTTTGAAGCCATTGCGGTGGATCCGAAGGATTCGCCGGTTATTGCGCAAGCACTTGCCGGCCAGCCGTTGAAGCCCGGCCCTCATAAAATTCAGGGATTGGGCGCCGGGTTCATTCCCAAGAACCTGCATTTGAAGGATGAGAAGGGCAATCCGCTGATCAAGGAATCCATTCCAGTCGCCAACGACGACGCGTTTGCCATGGCGCGGCGGCTGGCCAAGGAAGAGGGAATTTTGTGCGGCATTTCATCTGGCGCGAACGTCTGGGCGGCGATTCAAGTTGCCAAACGTCCTGAAAACAAGGGCAAGCTGATCGTCACCATCGCGCCGTCCACGGGCGAACGTTACCTCAGCACGCCCTTGGCCGCCGAAGCGAAGGCGGAAGTGGGCGGATAATGGAAGATGAGTGACGGAGTAATAGAAAATTGAAACCGGTCTGATCATTACGCCAATATTCCAATTTCTTTAAAATAATTCAGACGCGTACCCGATCGGTTGCTCTCTTGAGCGAACCGAGTTGTTTCCCCTGCAAATCCGCGTGGGTTTTGGAAAATGGCTTTATGGATCGGCGGGTTTTTCGAGTTTATGAACTGCGGCTTTCCCATAGTTTTCGAGGAGGCTGCGCAGTTCGAGCTTCTGCCACAAGGCCGAACGCAGCAGGGTGAAGAGCCGGCTGACCACATGACTCCACGGACTAAACGTGCGGGCTTGGTCCTCGACCCCGAGGTCACGCGCCAAACCCAGGACGAGATGGTTGGGAATCAGATTGCATAGCTGCCGCCGAAGCGAAAACTTGCTGGCCGTTGGTTTGTGTCGTGTTTGTTTATTCATGCGTTGCCTTGTGGCAACGCCCCAACCCGCAAGCCAGCTCTTTTTTACCCCTCATTCAACAATCCCGTTGTGCTTGTTCTGACAAAAACCAAAATGAAAACCCGGCTGCGCCCCCATTCGCTATGTTGGTGTTGTTTGCTGGCTCAAATCAAAAAATCCGGCAAGTTAATAATTGACAATGCGGTGCCACTATCCATCTAATGCCATGTTCTATGAGTGCTGCAATTAAACATTGGTTGTTTTGCATGCTTGTTTCCAGCTTGATTGCCTTCAGTTGTGATTCGGCAGCCGCAGTGCAACCCGTATCCGCAAGCGGATCTTCTTTTCCAGCCAAGCTCGGTGGCAGCGGGGATTCAGGACTTTCAATCATCAGCAAGGACGGGCGCTATGTTTTATTCGCCAGCACGGCAAATAACCTGACACTAACCAACAACAATAATTCCGTGCTTCCCTGCCGGTTCAATGTGTTTCTTCGGGATCGCATCAGCCAGACAACCACCTTGGTCAGTGTCAGCCAAAACGGGACCGGCGGTGGCAATGGGGATTCCTTTCCTGCGGGAATTTCGACGAACGGACAGTTCGCCTTGTTTGAAAGCAGCGCGAGCGATCTGGTCGCCAACGATACGAATAATGCCAGCGATATTTTTGTTCGCGATTTGATCAACGGCACCACGACGCTGGTGAGTGTCAGCACCAACGGCGGCAACGCCAGCGGAGCCTCGCGTGGCTCGGTGATGACGCCGGACGGACGTTATGTTGCCTTTGTCTGCATGGCTTCCAATCTGGTCGCAGGTGACACCAACAACATTCCTGATGTGTTCATCCGCGATTTACAGGCGAGCACGACCAGGCGGGTCAGCCTCGGATCAAGTCCCGCAAACTATTCGACACTGCCCAGCAGCTCGGAATCACCGGAAATCACGCCGGACGGACGTTACGTTGTGTTTTACAGCACTGCCACCAATCTTGTCTCCGGTGTAATGACCACCGGTGAAATTTACGTCCGCGACTTGATTGCCGGGAAAACCATTTGGGCCAGCACCAACGCGCGGGCCATTTTTCAATCAGCGACCGGCAGCACGAATATCGTTTGCTGCAATTACAGCATCAGCGGCGATGGCCAGTTTGTTGCGTTCGAAGCTTGCACGAATTCTCCGGGCACTTCCTCCGCAACCGGAATCATTTTGCGTTACAGTTTGCAGACTGGTTTGAATGACATCATCAACACCAATGCCTATGTGCCGCGGTTGTCCTACGAACTCATTCACGATTTGTCCATGTCACCCGATGGGCGTTTCGTCGCGTATGTGGCTAATGGCTTCATTACCAACGCCATCTATCTTTGGAATGCCCAAACCGGCACGAACACGCTGGTGAGCGTCAGCCTGGACAATGTCACTCCGGCAAACGGCCTTTGCGACGCGCCGGTGATCTCATCCAATGGCCAGTTTGTCGCATTCATCAGTTCCGCCACCAATCTGATCACCAACACCTTGGCTGGTGATTACCATGTTTATATCCGTGACCTGCAGGCCGGGGTTACACAATTGCTCGACGCCGATACCAACGGTGTGGGCGTGGGCGTGGATTCGACCGCCGTTCCCGCCATCAGCGCCGATGGCAGCGTCGTTGTGTTTGATTCCGCCAATTTATTGCCCGACAACCGCCACCAAATTCGTGACGTCTTCATACACACGGTGGCGACGGGCACGAACGATTTGGTTTCCGCCAGCAACCCTGCATTGTTGTCGCAAACTCCGGATGGCAGCAGCGGCCTCACGTCCTTCTCCACGAGTTCCAATGGTTTGTTCGTCGCGTTTTACAGCGACGCGGACAATCTGATGGCCAATGACACAAACGGTTGCCGCGATGTGTTTGTGCGCGACCTGGTAGGCGGCACGAACATTTTGGTGAGCGTGAACACCAACGGCAACGCTTCCGGTGATGACATTTCATTCGACCCGGCCATTTCCGGCGATGGCCGTTACGTTGCCTTCACCAGTTCGGCGGATAATCTCGTACCCGGCGACACCAACCGGGCGCAGGATGTTTTTGTCCGCGATTTGCAGGCCGGCACGACCGCGCTGGTGAGCGTCAGCACAGACGGAGTTCATCCCGGCAACCGTGATTCGTTTTCACCGACCATCAGTGCGGACGGACGTTATGTCTTGTTCCACAGCAAGGCGTCCAATCTGGCCGCCGGTTCATTTGGCAGCGGCATTGAAAATTTGTTTTTCCGGGATTTGCAAACGGGAACCACTTACGCGCTGACCTCCGCCACTCCGGGAACGGGCGTGAATTCGGCGTCCATGACGCCTGACGGCCAATCCGTCGCCTTCATCGGTACGGCAGCAGGAGTTCTTGCCGGGACACAATTATACGTCTGGAATTCACAATTGACCGCTCGGACTTATACCAACAGCGCAACCTTTAGTTCAGCCACGTTCCCGGTTGTTGCCATCAGCCCGAATGGACAAAAACTCGCGTATTTGTCGAGTTCCATATCAAGTTTATCTGGTGCGGAC
>PMOA01000140.1 GCA_003161635.1 Limisphaerales bacterium | reverse complement strand
AACATTCAACATTCAACATCGAATAATTTAAAGGATCAATCGCCATCAACACAAACCATGACCTTGAGGGAATCTTCGGTGGGTTTGGACGCAAGGCGAATGGCGGCGGCGGTTTGTTCAAGAGGGAAAAAATGGGAAATCAAATCGCGCACGTCGAGCTGGCGGGAGAAAACCAGCCGCGCCACTTCGTCCTGCAACGTGAAATCGGATGAGTAGCTGCCGAGCAAATCCTTTTCGTCGAGACAGACGGAGGCCAGATCAAGGCTGAAGGCTGGTCCCGCAGGGCGGGATCCCGTTTTGCGGGACTGAAGGCTGAAGTGGGAACGCTGATTTCCGCCTTCCGGCGCAAATCGTTTGGTGTGGGCGAAGAGCATGAGTTGTCCGCCACAGCGGATGAGTTGCAGGGCTTGTTGCACGGCGGCGTCGGAGGGCACGGCGATGATCGCGGCGTCGAGGCCGCGGCCTTTGGTAACACGCTGAATCGTTGAATCGTCAATAGGGGTAGGGCGGCGGTGCTCCGCCGCCCTGAAATTGGGGCGGAGCGTCCGCTTACGTTCCACTTCAGCGCGACAAGGCAGCTCCGCCCTACCAGTTTGAGCAAGCATGGTCCATTTCGCGCCGAATTTTCTGGCGGGGCGCAGGCGCGGTTCGAGCAGGTCGGTGGCGATGACCTGCGCACCGGCGAGCTGGAGCAGGCGGGTGAACATGAGGCCAATCGGCCCCTGCCCGGCCACCAGCACGACGTCGCCGCGCAGCAGTGACAATCGGCGAACGGCTTTGAGGACGGTGTTGACGGGTTCGAGCATGGCGCCTTCGGCAAAGGAATTTTTGGCTGGAATTTTCACGACGCCGGGCAGGACGAACGGCAGAACGCGGACGTATTCGGCGTAGCCGCCGCCCGCCGGCTCGAAGCCGGCGGTGATGCCGGTGCGTTTGTAAGTCTCGCATTGGGCGAAGGCGTGATGCCGGCAAAAATGGCAGTCCCGGCACGGGACGTGATGGTGGAGCGCCACGCGGTCGCCAATCTTCCATCCCAGTTTCGAGACGCCGGACCCGAGCTGGGAAATCACGCCGGCGGTTTCGTGTCCGAAAATGCGCGGCGGCGGCACGGTGCCGTATTGGATTTTTTTGATGTCGGTGGGGCAGACGCCGCACACGGCGACTTTGACGAGCAGTTCGTTGGGGCCGATGCGCGGGACGGGCACGGTTTCGAGGCGGAGATTGTTGACGCCGCGATAGACGACGGCGCGCATGGTTTTGGGGATGTCAGGCACGGGGGAGTTTTAACCATGAAACACACGAAAGACACGAAATTTTACCAGGCACGGGGGGAATTTTAACGCAACTCCGTTGACACGCGAGCGGGAGGCGCAAAGACGCCAAGGCGGAAGGGGGCGGAATCGCTACAAAAACATTGAACACTGAACATCGAACTTCGAACTTCGAACGTCCAAGTGACCGATGCAGGAAAACTTCGATGTTTCCACCCTCCGTCCCACATTGCGGGACTACGGAGGACGGGCGCTTTGCCACCGCAGTCCAAAATCCTCGCGGTTTTCGAAAATTTTGACGAATAGCAGTACGAAGATTAGTTGGAGACAAACATGGTTCGAGGACGATGGACGAGCCGTCTCCGTTACACTTCGCCGCGCCAAGGAACGAGGACGAGGAGGATTTAACCGGTGCTGGCAAATTCAAGAAACCACGGCTCGGGGGCGCAGGAAAATTCCACCGGCTGGCCGCGCCAGATGAAGCGGACGGCGCGGGCGTGCAGCGCCTGGTGCGGCAAAATCAGCCGGGCAAGTTGCTCCGGCGTCAGACGGTTTTCGACCAGCGCCATATATAGATCCTCGTCGCCGCCGTAAAGTTTGTCGCCGACGATGGGATGGCCAAGGTGGGCGAGGTGGATGCGGATTTGATGTTTGCGGCCGGTGCGGGGAATGAGGCGGAGAAGGGAAAAGGTTGAGGGTTGATCCTCCGTCGCGCAAGCGCTATGGAGGACAGGGTGGTTGAGGGTCGATGGCGTAACTGGTAGGGACGCGCTGCTGCGCGTCCAGGTCCCGCAATGCGGGATCGGCCCTACCAATGACTGGGAAAATCTCCGTTCGACCCAAAATTCGGTTTGGGACGGCGCGCCGTCGGGACGCACGCAGTCTTTGACGGCGACGATGCTGCGCTCGTCTTTGCCGAGCGGCGCATCAATCAGGCCGTGATCGTCGCGGACGTGGCCGTGGACGATGGCGAGGTATTCTTTCTCGACGGCACGGGCTTCCCAGATTTTTCCCAGCTCGCCGGCGATTTCGGAATTTTTGGCGATGAGGACGATGCCGCTGGTTTCGCGGTCGAGGCGGTTGACCAGAAAAGGCCGAAGGCTGCCCGTCCTCCGCAGTAGCTCTGCTACGGAGGGTGGAAAGGCTGAAGGCTGAAAGCTGCAAACCCCCTCTCCCCCGACTTCGTTGGCGGAGAGGGAGGAATTCAGATAAAGGCGGGCGCGGCTGATGAGGCTGGAAAATTCATCGCCCTTAGTCGGATGACAAACCAGGCCCGCCGGTTTGTTGATGACCAGCAGTCCGGCGTCTTCGTGGATGATGTCGAACAAGTTTTCCAAACGCGGGGAGATTTTAACCACGAAACACACGAAGCACACGAAAGAAGACTTGAACCGGAACGTCTGGACGCATTTTTGGATTTGAACAACAAAGACACGAAGACACGAAGTATAACCACGAAACACACGATAGACCAACTCTCAACTCTCAACATTCAACTCTCAACCAATGCTGATTGACTTTCACATTCTGCATTCTTCATTCTGCATTTTACATTTAAATTGAGATGCGGCGTCAATTGTTCATCTGCCTGCTTCTGGCCGGAATCACGCTGGCGATTTACTGGCCGGTGCGGCATTACGGGATTATTTACTACGACGACCCGTTTTTCATCAGCGAGACACCGGAAATCAACGCCGGCCTAAACTGGCACAGCCTGTGGTGGGCACTTTCCGGCGTCCTGGTCGCCAACTGGCATCCCGTCACGAGCCTGTCATTTGTGGTGACGCACACATTTTGGGGGAGCGAATCCCGGCGCGGAGCATCTGGTGAACGTGTTGTTCCACGCGGCGAACGCGGTGTTGTTGTTTCTCGTTTTGAATAAAATGTCGGGTGCAACGTGGCGCAGCGCGGCGGTGGCGGCGTTGTTCGCGTGGCATCCGTTGCGCGTGGAATCGGTGGCGTGGATTTCAGAACGGAAGGATGTGCTTTGCGGGTTTTTCTTCATGCTGACGCTGTGGGCGTATGCGCGATACGCGCAAAAGCGGTCGAGGGTCGAAGGTCGAGGGTCGAGCGCAGGAGACGACGGTCTGGCTCTCGACTCTCGACGCTGGACTCTCGACTATTCTCTGGCGTTGATTTTTTTCGCGTTGGGTTTGATGAGCAAGCCGATGCTGGTGACGGTGCCGTTGATTCTCCTGCTGCTCGATTTCTGGCCGCTCAGACGAGTGACGAGTGACGAGTGGCGGGTGACGCGTTTTGGATTGCCTGTCCCTCAACCCTCAACCTTCAACCATTTACTATTTGAAAAACTGCCGTTCCTGGCGTTGAGCCTGGCGTCCAGCATCGCCACCTTCTGGGCACAATCCGAAGGAGGCGCTGTCGTGTCGCTGATGAAAATACCGTGGTATGGACGGGCCCTGGATGCTTTGGTGTTTTACACCGCCTACCTTGAAAAAATGTTCTGGCCGGTGAACCTATCC
Source organism: Limisphaerales bacterium (assembly GCA_003161635.1). Taxonomy (GTDB): domain Bacteria; phylum Verrucomicrobiota; class Verrucomicrobiia; order Limisphaerales; family UBA11358; genus UBA11358. The sequence continues at coordinate 38,891 of PMOA01000140.1, read as the reverse complement.
GTTCTTTACCAGTATCAACGGATGGAACCTTGGGAATTCATCCGCGGTGCCCTGCTACCGGTCCTTCTGTGCTTGTTGTTCATCCGGTTGCGGCGTTCGCAACCTCATCTGTTTACCGGCTGGTTTTGGTTTCTGGTCATGCTTGTGCCAGTCATCGGTCTGGTGCAAGTGGGCGGACAATCCATCGCCGATCGTTACACGTATCTGCCGTCCATCGGCCTGTTCATCCTGGTGGCGTGGGCGGCCGGAAAACTGGCACTGCGTTCCCGTCTTTGGCGGACGGGAATGACGCTGGGTCTGGCGGCGGTGCTGGCGGCCTGCCTGACGGACACCCGGTTTCAATTAGGGTACTGGCGGAACGACATCACCCTTTTCCGTCACGCCGTTGAAGTGACGAGAGGAAGTTATTGCTACTTTAGTCTGGCCAATGCTTATTTGAACGCAGGAAATCTGGAGGACGCCGCCGAGAACTACCGGATCGCGCTGCAAATTTATCCGGACTTCCCCAAGGCCCATTACTATTTTGGCACTGTCCTGCTCCGGCAGAAAAAATACGCCGAGGCCCAGGAGGAATTTGGCGAGGTTTTGCGGACAAATCCCGAAATTGCCTTTGCGCACAAATACCTCGGCGACGCCCTGGCCGCCCAGGGAAAATATGCCGAAGCCGTGGCCGAATACACCACCACCCTGCAACTCAAGCTGGATGACAGGGCGATCCGCACCGCCCTGGCGCTGGCCACGCAAAACGCCGATGGTGTTCAAGCCGTCAAGCAGGCCGAGCGCGCCTGCGAACTGACACAGTATGGCGTGACGCCCATCGTCGGCACCTTGGCGGCGGCTTACGCCGAGGCGGGGCGGTTTGATGCAGCGATCGCTACGGCAGAAAAAGCCTGTGCACAGGCCAAACAGTCGGGCGAACAGGGCTTGATGCAAAAAAATCAGGAACTGCTGGAATTGTACCGCGCCCACCGGCCGTATCATGAACCCTTCGAAAAGCTTGTTCCTGCCGCGCCGTGAATTATTCTATCCGATAGTGAAAGGAAAGTGGACCAAGCTGCTGCCGGCGCTGCTGATGCTGGTGTTCGCGTTGTCGCGCATCCCCGGTGTGCTACCGCAGAATTTCAGCGCCGCCTATGCCCTGGCGTTTTGCGGCGGGGTGTATTTCACCGGAGCGATGGCCTGGTGGCTGCCGCTGGGCACGTTGTTTGCCACGGACGTTCTACTGAATGTTTTCTACTACCAGGAGCCGGTGTTCAGCGGTTATATGCTGGTCAAAACGCTTTCGTTCGCCGCGCTGATCGGACTCGGGCGCCTGTTTTCACCGCGCACGAACTGGTGGAAGCTCCTGGGTGGCGGACTGCTGGGCGCGGTGCTTTTTTATTTCATCACCAACACCGCATCCTGGCTCAACAATCCGGCATACGCCAAAACGCTCGCGGGCTGGATTCAAGCGCTGACCACCGGCGTTCCAAATTTCCCTTCGACCTGGGAATTTTTCCGCAACACGCTCCTGAGCGGCGGGCTCTTCACCAGTCTGTTCGTCGGCGCGATGAAAGCCACCGCCGAATCGCCCGCGGAAAAAACGGCCGGGACGCGCGACGAGGAACCGAAAGCCGAGGAAGCGCCGGAGGAAGCGAAGGCGTGAAACTTTACGTTTCGGAGGGACGAGCTTTGCGAGTCTCAAACTTCCGGAATTCAAACAGGGACTCGTGTAACTCGTCCCTCCGAAAATGAAAATTGGAGTGATTTCCGACACGCACGGTTTTCTCGACCCGAAAGTCCTTGAAATTTTCGCAGGCGTCAGTCACATCCTGCACGCGGGCGACATTGGCGACGATTCAATCATCGTTGAACTGGAAGCGATTGCCCCGGTCACCGCAGTGCTCGGCAACACGGACAGTTCGCCCACCTTCCGGCTCGCCGAAGTGGTTGCGCTCGCCCAACGCAAATTTTTCGTTCATCACATCGTGAATCCGCACGCGTTGAAGGAAAATCTCCAGTTCCAGGTTGCGCGCGAGCGGCCGGACGCCGTCGTGTTCGGCCACACGCACAAGGCCTTTTGCGAAACGATTGGCGGCGTGCTGTATTTGAATCCCGGCTACGCGGGCAAACCGAAGTTTGGCGCGGAACGCACCGTGGCCATTCTGCGCGGCCAGGAAATGCGCGTGGAATTTCTGTCGCTTTAATTTTTAACCGCCGACGGCACGAGCAATTCGCCCACCGCCCGGCGCACTTCGTCCGCCGTCGAATTTGCCGGCATCGGTTTGCCAAAACTCACCGTCACCGGATACAAAATACGGCGCGGCCGTTTCCAAAAGAATTTCCCACCTTCAAAACTGAAAAGGCGGCCCCACACGCCGCCGAGCGTCACGGGCACAACCGGCGGACCCACATTTTTCATGATGCGCTCAAAGCCGCGCTGGAATTTGTTCAGTTCACCCGTCCGCGTGATTTGTCCCCCGCAAAAACGCAGACGATCCCGCCATTGCGGATTGCCTCGCCAGCCCGAGGCAACGCGTGAATCACTTCCTGCGGGCGGATTGCCGGCTGATGTCTTTTGGTTTAGTCACGGGGGCAAAGCCAACCACTTGCGCACCGAACTGTGAATTGAAAAACTTTTGTTCGGCATCGTTTGCAGCAATGGGACGGAAGGAAAGATTTATTAGTATCCGGCTCCGGCGTTTAACCGCAGATGGATGCAAATACGCGGGGACTTACCGGGTTTTTTGAAACATTTCTCCGGCCAGTCGAATATCGGGGAATATCGGGGAAATATCCTGCTTGAGCTTGATGAACAATGCAAGTTGTTCTTTAAGGCAGAGTAATACCATTTCCCGATAATAATCGGCACCTATTCCAGACGGCAGGGCCACGCTGCTGCGCGGCCATCACCCGGCGGCACAGCAGCGCCGTCCTACCCATTGCACCGATTGTCTCTGGGAATTGGTATAAGGCGCAGTTTTGTCAATTTTTTGGCATGAACGGTGCTATTTTTCATGAGTTTGGTAAGGGTGCCTGTGGGCTGAGTTATGCCCGTACATTTTGGTGATTTGTACCCGTAAATGGGATAAGAGCCTTGAAAATCAATAGAACAATCCTTTTCGTCGAGGACGACGCAGTTGTGCTGACGACGTATCGGAATCTGCTCCAGCGGGAGGGATTTCACATCGAGTCTGCGCAAGATGGGTTGGAGGCCCTCAAGGCTCTTTCTCAGGCCACGCCCGATCTGGTCGTGCTCGACCTGATGCTGCCCAAGTTCGACGGCGCGGATGTGCTAAAATTCATACGCGCCGACCCCCGGCTGAAAATCATTCCAATTATTATATTTTCTAATGTTCAAATTGCAGATTTTGCCGAGGACGCGATAACCAGACAACTGCGCAAAAACGATTGCACGCCCTCCCTACTGATTCAAACCATTCAGGAAATGTTGATTGCCGCGTCCGCCAGCGTCCCTAATTCCGCCAATGCTGTTCAAACTGATTACGCACCCGCAATCAAATTACACACGGCCAACGACGGTTCGGCTGGCGAGCTCAACGATGACGCGACCGAAGTGCCCGCCGACGAAACTTCGCCCACAAAAGGGCGCGCGGAATTTTTAAAAGACGCGCCAGCGGACATCGCGAAGGTTCGCGAGCATTGCCTCGCATATATTAAGGCGCCTACTTCTGCGGCCAAGCTGGAGCCGCTCTCTCAGGGCGTGCATTCCCTGAACGCCAACGCCGACAAAGCCGGTTGCGCCCGCATGGCACTGCTGACGAAGGCGTTCGACATGTTGCTCTCCAAAATCGCATCCAAGCCTTCGCGAGTAACACCTTCCATACTGCAAACTCTGGCTGAGGCGGTGGATTGCCTGGGTCTCTTGTTAAAAAGCGACGAGGCTGGTTCTACCGAAGCTGCACCAAGGGCCAAAGTACTGGCTGTGGACGATGACACCGTTTGCAACCACGTGATCGTCAACACGTTGAAACGGGCCAACCTCGACATCGTAAGCGTCGAAGACTCTTTGGAAGGCCTGAAACTGCTGCAGACCAACCATTACGACTTGGTGCTGCTGGACATTGACATGCCCAAGCTGACTGGCTTTGAAGTGTGTGAGAAATTGCGCGCTTTGCCTCATTATAAGACAACGCCTGTCATTTTCGTCACTGCCCATAGCAATTTTGGGAACCGTACGCGGGGGGTGCTCAGCGGCGGCAACTATTTCATCACCAAACCGGTTGACCCATTGGAACTGGCACTCAAAGTGACCATTCATCTGTTCAAGGCCCAGGCGCAACACGCTGGCGCGCCACAACCGGAAATTAAACCAGAAGTCAAACCACCAGCAGCCAATGCCTCAGAAGTCGCGCCCAAACCTCCAGTTCCAACTCAAGCCAACCAGCAAATGAACGGCAACGGCAGCATGAATGGCAAGGCGAGGAACGGGGATTCTTCCGGTGTGCCACTGGCCACAACTCAACCACGAGCAGTCAATGCCCCGGAAGTTGTGCCCAAACCCGCGCCGCCAGTGCTCAAATCCGCGCCCCCGGTTCCGATCAACTTGTCCAAGAACGGCAGATGGAACGACACGCCAGCCGTGCCCGCTCTGAGTGTGGCGCCATCGATGGCGCCGTTAAGCATGGCATCTTCAGTCAAACCACGTGCAGCCAATATCTCAAAAGTCATGCCACCCCTCAGCCTGGCCCCCAATCTCGGCGAAACTGGCACGCTGAATGTTAGTAAATTGTCAGGCAGCAGAAATCGAAACAGCATTATGAACAACGAACAAGACGAAGCATTCGAAAAGGTTGTCGTCGCAGTGGTACGAATCATCTTCGGGGACGATAACTTGACGGAAATGAACGTCCGTCTGGTGCGCATTGCACTGGAGCGTTACAACGTCCATGAGGTCATTAATTCTCCTGTCGTAGTGTGAGGAGTTGTACCATGGATTTGTGCCGTCAATTCCGCCCGCGAGGGGAATGCGAAACAGGGTGCACTCAATCGCAAGATTGGGGGCAACCGCCCTGCCTGCTTGACGGAGCTCTGAATGTTTCTGCCTGCCCTCCTGTTTTGCCAGCCTGAGGTCCCCGAAGTTCATACGCACCTCCCATCGAAAACCAACCCAGCCCAAGGTAAACCGATTGCCTTCAGCCCGACGTATCCGGCGCCGGGGAAGTCCCTGTTTCCTGAACGGGCGTTGCCCCCTTCAATATTTCCTTCGGATCAGCGAGACCCAGGCCCGGTCCCTTGGGCACGGTGATGGTGCCATCCACAATGCGCAGCGGCGGATTGAACCATTGGCCGTAGGTTTCCACACCCTTCTTATATTCCTGCCACGGCCCGATCTTCGGCGTGCAGGAGGCGAAGTGGAGCGCATAAACAAAGCCAAATCCGCCGGAAAGATGCACGGTGGTGGCCAAGCCGGCCGGTTCGGCCATGCGCGCCACACGGCGGGAACGAATCAGACCGCCATAGTAATATAGGTCGGGTTGGACGACGTCGGCGACACGGTTGCGGATACACCATTGAAAACGCCACGGGCTGGATTCCTGCTCGCCGAGCGCAACCGGAATGGATAGGGCGTCGGCGACTTTCTTCGTCGCATCGAAATTGTCGAAGGGACAGGGTTCCTCGTAATGGATGGCTTTGATGTCCTCCAGCATCCGGCCCACCCGGATGGCTTCGGGCGGATCGTAGGAACTGTTGGCATCGGCATGAATGACCATTTTATCGCCGAACGCCTTTCGGGAGAGGGGAATCAATTTATCTGTGCGACCCGGCAGGGCGTCCTGATTACGGCTCATGCGCCCACCGACGCGGTATTTGATGGCTTTGGCGCCGGTCTTTTCAACCAAGCCTTTCAGGTAATCAATCTCCTGATCCGGCGTGGTGTCGCGCCGCCCGCTGGCGACGTAAAAAGGAACGGTGGTGCGGACGATGCCGCCGAGCATTTCGCCCAGGGATTGGTTGCTCATCCGGCCCAAGAGGTCGAGAATGGCAAATTCCACCAGCGCCACCGGACACCAGAAAGCCAGGCCCTGCATTTTGTAATTGCTTTGGTAGCGGTACACGCCAAAGAGATTCGCTTCCATGTCGCGCGCGTCCTTGCCGATGAAATAGGGAACCACCAGTTGATTGAGGATCGGATGAAAAATTTCCATCCGGCCGTCGTCCACCGAGACGCCCTCCGCGCCGTCCTGGGAGCGGACGCGCACGAAATGGTCCTTGCCCTTGCGGAGCAGTTCAATGGACTCGATGATGACCGGGTCGTTGAGACTTTTGAGCTGGAGGACCGGCTGGGCGGCGGCGCGCTCCAGGACCTCGTCGGTAACGGGGTGGGAACCGGACGGCGAACCGGTCGGTTTTGCGAGCAGTGAAGAAGCCGCCGCGCCGACGCCGGCGACGGCAGTGGTGCGGAGAAAATTGCGACGGGTGAATTTCATGGCAATGGTTTCAAGTCGTGAAGTTAATGATTCGTGGCGGCGATGATGTCAACTCTGTTCGGAGTGAAATCTCATGAGGTCAGGTTCCAGGTTCCGTTGGCGATTCATTGGCTCCGCCATCGAGCATCGTTGCCGCCCGTTTTTCATCAAAGGCTTTTTCCCATCGGGCCACGACGATGGTGGCGATGCCGTTGCCAATCAGGTTGGTCACCGCCCGCGCGGCATTGACAAAGCGGTCAATCCCGACCAGCAACACGAGGCCGGCAACGGGTATCTTGTCCATCGAGGCCAGGGTGGCGGCCAGCGCGATGAATCCGGCGCCGGCCACTCCCGCCGAGCCCTTGGACGTGAACAGGCAGACGGCCAGAACGATCAACTGGTCGCTCAGCGTCAACGGCGTGTTGGTGGCCTGCGCGACGAAGATGGCCCCCATCGTCAGGTAGATGGATGAACCGTCGGCGTTGAAGGTGTAGCCGGCAGGCAGCACCAGGCCCACGACCGGTTTGGCACAACCCAGTTGCTCCAGCTTGACCATCATCCGCGGCAGCACGGCTTCCGACGAAGCTGTGGCGAAGGTTATCAGGATTTCATCCTTGAAGAACTTGAGATATTTCCAGAGCGAGATGCGGTTCATCCGGGCGATGAGGCCGAGGACCAGGAAGATAAAGATCGCGCTCGTGAGATAGACGGCGCCAATCAGCTTGCCGAAGGAGCCCAGGGTGCCGACGCCGTATTTCCCGATGGTGAAGGCCATGGCTCCGAACGCGGCCAGCGGGGCCAGATGCATGACAAAACGCACGATGCCGAACAGACCGTGCAGCACGGAGTCAATCACCTCCACGATTACTTTTCCCCGGTCGGGAAGCTGCGCCAGCGCCAGACCGAACAGCACCGAAATCAGAATGATCTGCAACATGTTGCCCTTGACGAAAGCATCCGCAAAGCTGGAAGGGATGATGTCCATGAAGAAGCTGGCGGCATCCTGCTGTTTGGCGGCCGTGGTGTAGGTGGCGAGCGATTTGGTGTCCAGCGTGGAGGGATCAATGTTCATCCCCGAACCGGGTTGCAAAACGTTTACCACCACGAGTCCGATGGCGAGCGCCAGGGTCGAAACGATTTCGAAATAGACCAGCGCTTTGATGCCGACCCGGCCCACTTCCTTCAGGTTTCCCATCTTCGCAATGCCGGCGACAACTGTGCCGAAGATGATCGGCGCGAGCAGCATCTTGATGAGCTTGATGAAACCGTCCCCGAGCGGCTTGAGCGATTCACCGAGGCCGGGATGGAAATAGCCGACGGCGATGCCCAACAGGAAGCCGATGAGCACTTGAAAGTAAAGCTGACCCAATAAACTTGTTGCTTTGCTCCTGGCTTTGTTCATGGCCGTTCTGGTGTTCACTCGCCGAGTGATTTCATCACCTTGAAAAGTTCAGCCTTGGTTTCAAAGCCGACGCCCGGAACCTCCGGCAAACCCACATATCCATTCTCGACGGCGATGCCGTCAGCGAAGCCGCCGAACGGCTGGAAGACGCCCGGATACGATTCGTTGCCGCCCAGATGCAGGCCGGCGGCGATGTTGAGCGACATCTGATGACCGCCGTGCGGCACGACCCGTCGCGTGGACCAGCCATGCTGCTTCAGCACCTCCAGGGTGCGCAGGTATTCGACCAGGCCGTAGGACAGCGCGCAGTCAAATTGCAACCAGTCGCGTTCGGGATTCATGCCGCCGTGGCGGATCAAATTGCGGGCGTCCTGGTGCGAGAAAAGATTTTCGCCCATGGCCATCGGCAGGGGATAATGTCGGGAAAGCTCCGCCTGCAGGGCATAGTCGAGCGGATCGCCCGCCTCTTCATACCAAAACAGTTTGTAAGGCTTCATCGCCTCGCCGTAGGCAATGGCGGTGTCGAGATCGAAACGGCCATTGGCATCCACCGCCAGGAATTTTCCGTCACCCACCACCTCGAGCACCGCCTCGATGCGGCGGATGTCTTCGTCGAGGGGAGCGCCGCCGATTTTCATCTTCACCACCTGGTAACCGAGGTCGCGGTAGCGCTTCATCTCGTTCTTCAGGGCGGTCAGGTCCTTGCCGGGATAATAATAGCCGCCGGCGGCGTAGATCCAAACCTTGTCATCCGCCTGTCCGCCGCGATAACGGTCCGCCAACAAACGGTAAAGCGGCCGGCCCGCAATCTTGGCGACGGCATCCCACACCGCCATGTCAATGGCCCCCACCGCCACCGACCGTTCGCCGTGCCCGCCCGGCTTCTCGTTTTTCATCAGCGTGGTCCAGATGCGAAACGGATCCAGGTTCTCCCCGGTCTCATCCACCAGCGTTTTGGGATCGGCGGCCATCAGGCGCGGGAAGAACCGTTCACGCATCAAGGCCCCCTGGCCGTAGCGGCCGTTGGAGTTGAAGCCATAACCCACCACCGGTTTGCCATCGCGCACGACGTCGGTGATCAGCGCGACGACCGAGCACGTCATCTTGGAGAAATCGATGTATGCGTTGGTGATGGCCGAGGCGATGGAAACGGTCTTTTCCCGGATTTCGACGATGCGCATTTTATTTCTCCGTGACTAAACCGGGTTCATCAAAAGAAAACGCAGCAGCGGCTGCTATGTCTTTCAAGCTCATGGTCAGGCCCCATGAGACACTGCGCCGGGGGGGAAAACAATCAAAGTTTGTGCCGGCAATCCGGTCGGGAAAGCCTCGCCACGAATCCCGTTCCACCCGACCGCCTTCAGCAGCCCAAGGTTGTCAGCGAACAGTGTCTTTCATCGCCTCGGCGTAGGGTCTGCCATCCACGGGCACTTTCTTCACGCGACGGCGGACGCGGCCAGACGCGGGCGCCACTACCTGCGCGGTGAGTTTGCCTCACGAGCCTTCACGTGTGAAAAGACTCCTGCGATGCAGGTTCAAGGTTTTTGACTTCCATTCATGGTTGGTCTATCGGGGGCAAATCCGCCAGCGTCCCGGCCACGGTCTTCATCAAGATCTCCGGATCACGGGCCTCTTTGTGTTTGAAATCCTGCCGGTTCAACCAGAGCACTTCCTGCGTGCGAATATCCACCAGCGCGATGCTGTGCTGGATGGAATTGTCCGAATGCCAGAACGGATCAATCCAGATGGGACCCGGGGCAGCGCCTGCACCTGCCAGCACCGCCACCGCCACCACCGCCAGATTGACTCCCACTTCAGTGGTGGCAATGACTCCACCGCCCGTCCAGTTCCACCACAACCGCTTGGTCTGTTTGTGCCGTGACTCGAAAAACACCTTGGTGTCCACCAGCAAGACCGCCACGGCATTCGTCCCACCCAGTCTGGCGGCGACTTGGGCGATCGGCGTCGTCATTTGGTGGTGGAACGGATTGGGCTCGGCGTTGGTGCGGAGGGTCAGGGGTTGGTCGGAGACAACGGATGCATACGGTCGGAGCAGGCCTTCGCAAAAATCAATCCGAATGGCCTCCAATTGCTGGCGGGTTTCCGCGTCCAGTCCGGGCGATGTTTTGTCGCCGGACAAAATTTTCACCGGGCCGGTCACTTGATAGCCTTTGGACAAAAGCGTTTCGCGGATCGCGGTGGAAAGGTTTTTACCCGCTTGCCGGCAAAGTGCCTGGATCTCGTTGGTCGCGAGCGAATGGTCAACGTTTCCCGCGCCCGCAAACCAGATCGGCAAAACCTGCACCCGCCGATATGCCGCTGGCTGCGACATGAAGCGTTTATCCACGGTTCGATAAGTGTGGCACCCAGAAACCAGGGCCGCCAGCGCCAGCCAACCGACAGCACGACCCAATCGTTTTACAATTGTTTCGATGAAACGGTGCACGGGAAACAAAACGAAATCATTCCTTCATCGCCTCGGCATAAGGCTTGCCATCTACGAACACTTCCTTGACGCGACCGTGACCGGACGCGGGCACAACCACCTGGGCGGTAAGTTTGCCGGCGGGATTGCCCGTGCCTTCGGCAACGTAATAGCGTTCCAGTCCGTATTCGACGTGAATGGAGTTGGTCGCTGCATTCCAACGCAGCCAAGCGCTTCTGCCTTTCAACAAAACCTCGTCCGCCGCCGGCACGAACTCGTTGGTGCTCGCCTTGACCACGACGTAAAACCGGTTCGTCGTTGGCGCGAGCGCGACGTAGATTTTCGTGTCGTAGGGCAAATCCTTTGTCACCGGCGGCGAAAACAGGTTCGTCGGCACGTCGCTGATTTTGTAGTTCAGGATGAGATAATCGCCCCGGAGCAAGTCACGCGGGTCAACTCGCGCGGTTTCCAGCAGGATGACTTTGCCGGTGGCGAGCGCATGTTCCTGCACGGCGGCGGTGCCAAGCAGCCACGCGCTTTGGAGCGCGAGGACGAGGATGAGAAGCTTGAGTTTCATGGCTGGTCTCCTTTCACCAGTTGAGCTTTGATTTGTGTCATCAGCGCGCGGCGTTTCTTTTCGAGATAAACACCGAAGACAATCAGGAAAATGCCGGAAATCAAAAACATCACGCCGGTGCGCGCCATGGAACCGAACAGGTCGCAGTAGGCGGCGAGAATGTCGAGCGCGATGAACACGACGCCGAGGTTGACAAGGAATTGGGAACGTACCTGGATGCCGATTTGAATTTGCAAGAGGCAAAAGACGAAGAGTGCCAGCGAACCAACCAGGTAACTCCACGATTCACCCCAAAAATAGTGGCGTGATTCGCCGGCGTGATCCAACTGCCAGCAGCCAAACCAGACCGTGGCCATGAAAACCATCATGCCCAACAGCGACGCGAACCAAGTCCAGCGCCATTGCCGGGTGAGCGCGGTGAGATTTTTGAAACCGGCAACGAGCAACAACAGCGCGAACACCGCGAGCGCGGGGAAAAACCACTGCTGGATTTCGGAATTATCCCAACGAACGAAGAACTCCTTCCACGTCAGCGGATAAATAAAAATGAGGAAGGCGAGCAAGCCGAGTTTTTCCGTCACCCCGGCAAATTCGGAAAAGACCCCGCGCCGCAAACAATATCCCGCGCCGAGATAAACCAGTCCGAGCAGCGCATAGAGCAACACCTGCCGGTCCGACTCGCAATAAATCAAACCGCCGTGTTCGTTGACCTCGAAGCCGAACCAGATCCCGAACGCAATCAAGAACAGGACGTGTTGCGCTTTCGACCGCAGCAGCCACGGCAGCGCGGCGATGCCAATCCACCAGAGCAGGAACGCGTTCGGCGGGCGCGAGACGATGTTGTAAATCTGGCCGATGAGCGCGATGTTGGCAAGGAACAGGCACGAGCCGATCAGATGCAACGCCTCGCCGGTCTTGCGATACTTGCCCTGCACCTCGCGCCCGTCCTCCGTAGCAGGGCTACTGCGGAGGGTGGACAGCCACCAGCCGCCCGCGTGAAAGCCAAGCATGAGCAATAGGCCGCTGGCGATTTTCACGCCGCGCGGAATCTCGTTCCAGTGCGCGGTAATCAGCAGCACAATGCCCGCCGCGATGAGCACAGCGCCGATGAGGGAGACGATGGCAAGGAAATTACCGCCGCTGTCCTCCTTGAGTTGGAAGTGTCCGATGATTTTTTGCCGTTGCTCGTCGGTGATGAGCCCGGCGTCGTGAAGCTTTTGAATGTCGGCGTGTTTCATTTTTTCTCCGGGGTCGCAATATCGTTGTGAACCGAATTCCTGCGAGGTGTAATCAATTTTTCATGCGGCCAACAATTGCTCCTGCCGCGCCGCGCGGTGGCCGAAATTCGGCGACGTTTTCAACCTGCATTTGAAATTTGCGCGGCGCTCGCGGGTTTCCCCGGCGGAATAAAGTTGTTTAGCCAGCCCAAGAAATCCGTTTTGCAATTCGGCGACGGTCATGTTTTTCGGCTGAAAGTTGATGTCGAACAACGTGCAAAGTTCCCACGCGCGGTCGCGGAGGATGCGGCCTTCGCGCTTGAGCCGCGCGTAAAGCGGCGTGCCGGGAAACGCGGTCATGAACGTCACCTGCACTTCGTAGAGCGCGGAGTCGCGCACAAAATCCAGCACGTCGTCGAACACGTCGCGCGTGTCGCCGTCGAGGCCGAGGATAAAACAGCCGTTGACGGTGATGCCGTAGGATTGAATCTTCGCGATAACGGCCTGGTAAGAATCCTGCTGCCGCAATTTCCAGTTGGATTTCAACTCCACGCCGTCGAGGCTGGCGCGGCGTCCACCCTCCGCAGTGCTGCTACGGAGGACGGGCGGACTTTCGAGACCGATGAGGACCTGCTGGCAGCCGGAGTCGCGCATGAGGCCAAGCAGTTCGTCGTCCCCGGCCACGCTCAGGTCGGCCTCGGTGAACCAACGGAGTTTTTCCTTCGCCAGCTCGCGCAGAAGCTTTTTGTAATGCTCGCGGTGGACAAAGCTGTTGTCGTCGGCGAACTCGATGAACGGGCGCGGCCAGATTTTTTTGATCTCGCGGATTTCGGCGATGACCTTCTCCACCGGCTTCACCTTGTAACGCGGCGTGAGCAAAATTGAACTCGCGCAAAATTCGCAGCGGTGCGGGCAGCCGCGGCTCGTCTGGACGGTGAGGCGGTTGTATTTGTCCGGGTCGAGCAAATCGAAGCGCGGCATCGGCGCGTCGGCCAGATCGAATTCCTTCGACCGCGTGTAAAACGGCTTGAGCGTGCCTCGTTCAAAATCGCGCAGCACCGCCGGCCAGAGCGGTTCGCCTTCGCCAACGACGACGCTGGTGCAATGTTTCTTCACCTCTTCCGATAGGGAAGTGACCGTGATACCGCCCATCACCACCGGAATTTTTTTGGCGAGATAAAAATCGGCGACTTCGCACGCTTCGTTAAGTTGCGCGGTAAACGTGCTGAGGGCGACGAGATCGAAATCCACTGGCAGTTCGGAAAGTTTTTTGAGGTCGGCAATCTCGTGATACTTCACGTCAAATTTCTTCGGCGTAAGCCCGGCGAGCGTGAGCAGGCCGAGGCTGGGCAGCGAGGCGATGATTTTGTTGCGGTCCACGAAACCGGGCAGCGTGAGACCGAGTTTCGTGAGTTCCGCGTTGTGAGCGCGCACGCCGCTCATGGCGATGAAGCCGATGCGTTTTTTGGTGTTCATAATTTTATTACCTCCATCAAAGTCAAAATTCCGCCGGTGATGAGGCTCACGACCGGCACGGAAAAAACCAGGTGCGCTTTCGGAAAATGCGCCATGACCACGCAACAAACGGGCATCGTGATCGCGCCGACGATGAATGCCAGCGATGCAAAATGAATCAGCGAACCGGACAATGAAAAGTTTTGCACCGTCAGGCAAAAGAGCAGGTTCACCGCGCCGAGGCCGAAGAAGGAAATGTGTCCAAGCCGATACATCCGGCGCTTGAAACTGCCGTAGCCGCCGAGCCAGTTTTCGCCGTGAAAGAACATTCCAAGCGCCATTCCGGAAATGAAGCCGAGGAGAATCCAGAGCCAGGCGAGGATGAGATTTGGATAAGATTTCATTTGATTATTTTTGGTTTTCTGCTACAAACTTATGCCATGAAACCCGCCGGAGAAAAGTATTATCGGAGCCTGTTCACCATCGCCGCCTTTTACGACCTCGGCCTCGGCCTTACATTCACCTTTTTTCCCGCGCGCGCTTTCGCGGCGTTGAACATCAGCGACAAGTTGCCGGCGTTCGGCGGCTACCTCACATTGCTCGGCGCGTTCGTGCTGGTGATTGGTATCGCCTACGCCCTGATCGCGCGTGGCGACCTGCTGCGGAACGCGGATTTGATCCTCGTCGGCACGCTTTACAAACTGGCCTATTCGGCGACGACGTTCTATTACTGGTCGCAGGGCAATCTCCCGCACATCGCCTTCGCCGCGCTGTTCGGCGTGGCCGACGCGGTCTTTTTCGTTTTGATGGCGGAGTGCTACTGGTCTTTGAAGCAGGAAACCAAAAGTTGAAACCGGTTGCCGCTGGTTGTCCGTGACAAAGCCAGTCTCGTAAATTTGTTCTGCGAAAGCGGGTTTCATGGATTTGATTGGTTGCAGTTCATTAATTGTCCGCAAGGGAGGGTTTAAGATTTTCAAACATCCTCGGCACACCATCATCGGGATTGAAGATGCCGCCGCCGGTTTCAATAAATTCAGCAAACGGGTGCGCGGTTCTCTGAAGCGCCCAGTTTTCCAATTGTTCATCCAGCGATTTGCGAGCGGCAAGATGCGCAAATCCCGTGCGCCGCACCCGATCTCCGGAATCAAATTCCATAAAAAACGCGCGCCAATGGCTGTTTTCATGGTGATTACCCCCAACGATGCCGCCGGTAGGCAATACGATTAATATGCCCCAGGCCCAGCCGGTGGCCGGGGTCTCCCACGAATAGGCCAGCGCCTTCACCGGTTGAGCATCGCGATAATTAACACCCAATTTCGCCACGACTTCCGCCCGCGTGGTTTGCCCGGGAACGATGAACGCAACCTCATCCCGCGTGATGACTTTGCCGCAAGCCGGTTGATTGCGGGACGGCGGAACCGGCATCACGCCCACACAACCGGTTAGCAACACCGCGAGCATCGGCAAGATTATGGCAAATACGTTTTTCATTTCACTGTCACTTTATCCGCGCTTGCCGACGAAGTGTTAATTGATAAAACTTTGCCGGACATTGGCTGGCTCAATGGACGTCCCCCCAGTTCGAATTTCCAACAACACCCTTGTGATCGAAAAGTGCCGCCAAAGCCGGCCAAACTGCGGAGTCTTCGGCGCAGCAACAGGCGGCTGAAACGGGCGATCAGCAGAAGTTTTTCGCCCCAATGACGGGGGTGAAATTTCCTCGATGGCAGTTCGCAGGCAGACAGCGCAACGATTTTGTCCCTGATAACAGCGGCAACCTGGCGCCAGCCTTCGGCGCGGTTGGCGACGGTTTCAAAGGTCAGCGGCGTTCCGATTTGCAGAATGATTTTTCGAGGGCGCACCGCGTTGGCGTCGGGCGGCATCGCGGCGAAACTGCCCGACAGATGGCAAGGTAAAACCGGAATGGCGGTTCCCGCTACGAGCGTGGCAAAGCCGGGCCTGAACTCGTGGAGTTGGCCGTCACGGCTGCGGCTGCCTTCGGGGAAGACGATGTAAATAGCCGACTGGTTCATCAGCCGCTCCCGCAAATCACCAAGTTCATGTCGCTGGCCGTGCCGGCGGTCACGCCAGATGGGCAGGGCGTTGAGGATCACCGCCGAGAAACCGGCGAGCGGCGGCGTGGCGAAAAAATAGTCGCCGGCGGCCAGCGGCGAAACGTGGTCGCGCCAGCGCAACGAAAGCGCCGAGGCCAGCACGACGGTGTCCAGATGGCTGGAATGATTGGCCACTATGACGAACGGCGGTTGCGCGGGCAGATTTTCCAGCCCGTGGATTTCCAGCCGGTTCCAGCATTTAAGAATGGTCCGCACGGTCATCAGCCAGCCCAGACGCAGCACACTGGAGGTTAAATCCGACTCCCGCAAGGTGCTGCGATGCCGTTGATTGGTTTGCAGTCCCAGGTCATGCGCCGGGTCGTATCGCCAGTCGTTCATGGTCAGCCTCCGGTGAAAATCCGCGCCGCTTGGTCCTGCCCAAGCGGGCCGAGTTCATACGAAAGGAAATGATAAACCGCCGGCGGCACCAGCACGAGGCTGTCAAAACGGTCCAGCCAGCCGCCGTGTCCGGCGATGCAGACGCCAAGGTCTTTTACGCCGATGTCGCGTTTGATTGCGGACAGAATCAGGTCGCCAAGCTGGCCGAGCAGGCTGATGAGCAGGCCGAGTTTCAGCAACGAGAAGTAATTTTCCATTGCCGTTCCGGCAAAAATGCTTTTCCCCATCCATATCACCAGTCCCGTGGTGAGAACCAGCGCGCCGACGGAGCCAACGACGGTTTTGCCGGGACTGATGTTCGACAGCAATCTCCGGCTGCCGAAAAATTTTCCCACGCAGAAGGCAAAAATGTCGTTCAGCTCCACGCTCAACAGCACAAGGATGAGCAGCGGCCGGTAGCGCGAATCGTTGGCCATCAATCCGAGATAGCCGATCGAATAGCCGAAGAGGAGAAAGCCCACGATGCCGAGCGCCACGCGCTGGAGGTAGCCTTGCGGACGGTTTTCCGGCAGCGTGACGACAGCAATGACGCCGCTGGTCAATGCGGCCAGCGAAAAATACATCCGGTCGCAGTGATCCACGTTGGCGATCAACAGCGCGAAGATTCCGACCATGACGACGGCGATGATCGGGAATTCGCGGAACAGCCCGGTGGCGCGGGCGAATTCCTGGAAGCAAAACCAGCTCAAAACCGCCACCGCGATCATCACCCAGGCGGCGCCCAGCAAAATCGGGCCAACCATCACGGCGGTCAGCCACAACCAGGATTTCCAGCGCAGCCAAAGTTCCTCGTGCAACTTTGGCGATATGACGTTGAACCGCGACAGCGCGTGGATCGCCAGCGGCGCAATGGCGAGCGCCGCGAGAATCCCCGTCACCGCGCCGACGGTGACCGGATGATCAAAAGCGGTGCGCCAGCCAAACAATTGTTGCCACGTCGCGGAGTTCATTTTTGGACCGGGTAGGATTTGGAAACTTCACCGGCGATTCGTTTCAACCGGCGGAACACAGTGACGATCCCGCCAAGCACAATGACGGCCAGTCCGAAGGCCATCAGACCGAAATGTTGATTTCCTATCTGCACCACTGGTTGCCAGCTTGCCGGCATCAGTCCGCAATACAGCGAGATGAGAAGCACGACCACCATCCGTTCCGGCTTGGCCATCGGGCCGCAGTAATATTGCGCGGCGCCCGTGACTTTGCCTTCGGTGCGGACGTAAGCGACAAATACCGCCGCCAGCGCCGCGATGAATCCGAGCACCGGGTTTCCGCCTGCGGCGTATCCCGCGCCGACGAGGATGGCGATGTCGGCCACGCGATCGGGGATTTCGTTGAACAGTTCGCCGAACGGCGAGGCTTTGCCGCTGCCCACCGCGACCATGCCGTCAAGGAGATTCCCCATGCCGCGCACCACGATGCCGGCGACCGCGAGCAGGAACAGGGCTTGGGGCAGCAGCGGCGGCAGATGGGTCGCGGCGAGCGCCAAGCCGGCCACGATGCCGCCGGCCATGCCGGCCAGCGAAATGGCGTTCGGCGGGACGTTTCTGGCGATGAGCCAGCGGGCGAACCGTTGCGAGATGTTCCATTCGCGCGTGAACATTGGGCGACGTTCCGGCGCGACGATTGGCGTTGAGATGGCTTGGTTTGGTTTCATGATGTCCTCCCCAGCAAATACATGCCGCCGACGAGCAGCCCCATGCCGGCCACGTTGGCGGCGGAAATCGTCCGGCCATACAGCGCGTGTTCGATGAGAGCCGCCCAGATGAACGTCGTGGCATACAGCGGGTAAAGCGCGCTGGGCGAAGCCTTTTGCTTGAACGCGGCCACGAACAAAACCATCACCGCGATGTAACAGCACGCGCCCAGCAGAATCCGGCTGTTCAACAAATAACTTTGGATGGTTCCGCGCGTCCGGTCGGCACCGGCCTTGTAAAAGAATTGTCCGACCGCTCCCAGCACCGAGGCGGCCAGGAAACAAAGGACGGCAAATGGCGTCGTTTTCATCGGCGCCACCTTATCCGCACTTGCCCTTGAAGCGTTAATTGATAAAACTTGAACCAACATCGGCTGGTTCAATGAACGTTCATCACCTCGAACTGTTTTATTACGTCGCCCGGCACGGCGGCATCATGCCGGCAGTGCGGAACATTCCCTATGGCATCCAGCAGCCGGCGGTCAGCTCCCAGATCGCGCAGCTCGAAGAATTTCTTGGTGTAACATTGTTTCAGCGGCGGCCGTTTGCGCTCACGGCAGAAGGTAAAAAACTTTACGAGTTCATCCAGCCGTTTTTTTCGAACCTCGACAAAATCGCCAACGAATTTCAAGGCGGGCAGGCGCGGCACATCCGCATTGGGGCCTCAACGATTATTTTGCGGGATCACGTGCCGCGTTTGCTCCAGGGGATGCAAAAGAAATTTCCCGGCTTGAAAGTTTCGTTGCGGGAAGGCTATCCGGCACACCTGGAGGAGTTGCTGCAAAAAGAGGAGATTGATCTGGCCGTCACGCTCATCGAGAAACAGTCCGCCTCGGGCATCCGCTCGCTGGCGTTGCTGGAGTTGCCGCTGGTGTTGCTGGCTGAAACGGGCAGCTCGGTCACCTCCGCAGAGCAGTTGTGGAAACGCGACAAGATTGACGAGCGGTTGATCTGCCTGCCGCCGGGCGCGCCGCTCTGTAAAAATTTCCAGCAAAAACTTGCCGAACTCGGCGTGGATTGGTTTCCGAGCATTGAGGCGAGTTCGGTGGATTTGATCGAAACCTACGTGGCCAACGGACTCGGGATCGGCGTGTCGGTGGCGATTCCAAAAAAAACGCTGCCGCCCAACGTGCGCGCGTTGCCGTTGCGGGGATTTCCACCCGTCGTGGTGGGTGCGATGTGGCGTGGGCGCATGACATCGTTGATGCAGGCTTTTCTGGAGGAAATGAAATTGAGCGCACAACGGCTGGCGTGAGCGGCGCGCGGCAAGTTCCGGGACGTCCACCCGCCCGGTGCCGGGACAAAAGCAAGACACCGGACCGGCGCGATGACCGGCGGAGTTGTTCATTATTTAAACCGCACCACATACCAGGGTTGCAGTCCCTCGGTAATTTTCAGAGTGGCGTTGGTGGTGGCAACGAGTTCCGCGCCCGATGCTTGCAACCAGGCGTCAAGGGTCGTGTTGTGTTCCTTCAGGTTGAATCCGCCCACGGCGACGTATTGAACGTGTTGCCGGATTTGTTCCGGCGAATCGGTCAGGAAAAAATGTTCCACGCGCCGTTCGCCAAATGGTCGCCACAGCGAAATGTCAGAGTCATCCTTCGTGCCGATGAAACCGACCACTGTGATGTCCGACGGAAGCAGCCCCCGGACGCCGGCGAGCGCGTCAGAGCGTTCGGAATAAACGGTATAAACTTTCAGGGCGCGCGCGATCAATCGCTGATCGGGACGTCGCGCCAGGGCTTCGGACAAAATGGTTTTGGCCGGACACAGCGGGCGATCAGGCGACAGCACAAGGACGACCAGGGCCAGAACCAAGACTCCGCCCACCATCACGCGCCACCAGTAGCGGCGGACGATTTGCGATTGCCCCGCGCCGGTGAGCAGCAGCGGCAGCAGCAACGGATAGTAGGGGGCGATGATCCGCTGCGGCGTGACCATCCCGGACTTCATGCCGTAAGCCAGCAGTGCAAACCACGGCGCAATCAAAACCCACCGGCATAATTTTGCGGGAATCAGCGGGCTGGGTTTCAAATTTCGTTTTGTGGAACGGCCAATCAGAAACGACGCTGGAACGGAAATGAGCAGCAGCAGGCTGAGGCCGAATCCGATTCCGGCCCAGTCTTCCGTGGGCAATTCGGGCAGCATTTGAAATCCCTGCTCGAAATTCGCCATCATCGGGGCCGTCAGAAAATGCGGCAGGAGGGACAGCGCGTTTTGATTCCACCAGCCGGCCGGCGGAAAAAGCGGCGGCACAAAATTATTGAGCAACAGCAGCAGCGCGTTGCCCCAAACGCCGATCACGGGATTTTTCATGTTCATGCCGGCGCGCTCGATGGACAAGCCCGACCAGTCGCCCAGGTAATGCACGTTCAAAATCGCCGTCGGCAGAAATGAAACCAGCGCCGCCAGGAAAATCACCAACGATGTCACCGCCAGTTTGCGGCGCAAAATCGGGAGCAGCGCAAAAATCAAAATCGCCCACGGCAGCAGCAAGGGCAGATTGCTGGCCTTGGCTCCCGTCATCAACGCAGCGGCCAAAAGCGAGTGCCACAAGTCCGCCGGCCGCCGCGAAATCCACGCGCGGCATCCGAAGTCCAACATGGCGAGCGCATAGACAGTGGGAAACGTGTCATTGGCGATGCCGCCGGCTTGGAGCAAAAAATTGTAGCCGGTGGGCAGCAACCACATCCATTGCCAGGCGACCCTGGCCCGCACGCCCAATCGCGTGAAGACGCTGAAAACCAAGCCGGGCAAAAGCAGATACGGCAGAAAATTGATGAGGAACAGGGCGCGGCCGGACCGGGTGAACAGCAGTAGCGGGGCGGTCAGCCATTCGATGCCGCAGGCGCGGTCGTTCATCCGGAAATTCGGCGTATGAATCCAGCACCATTGCCCGTGCGCGAGCCATTGCAACACGCGCGCCACGCGATAGTTCAGCCCGGTGTAATTGCCCGGCGGGTAAAGGACGCCGCCGAGAAAAACCAAAAGCGCCAGCACCGCGAAGCAAAACGGCAGAGGCCGCCGGAAACGGCGCAGGAATTTTTTCCCGCGTGAATTTTTTTTACCCTGAACCAACCCCAGCTCTTTGCGGCAAATGAAAACAACGGCGCCAAAGACGGCGAAGAAAACGGCGTAGCCGGGGCGATGCAATTGTCCCGGCGCGGACAGGGCCCAACCCGCGACACTTGCGAGCACTGAAATCCAAAGCCAGAGCCTGACGAGCGGGAGAAATGACATTGGCTGTTACAATTTGCGCGTGACGCTAGGCGGATTCGCCGTGCGCGTCAATTGCTTCTTTCCGCGCCGCGGCGGATCTGGTGGAAGCGGTCCAACCGGCAGACATGAACGTTCATCATCTCGAACTTTTTTACTACGTGGCCAGGCACGGCGGCACCATGCCGGCGGTGCGGACCATTCCCTACGGCATCCAGCAACCGGCGGTCAGCTCCCAGATCGCGCAACTCGAAGAATTTCTCGGCGTGACCCTGTTTCACCGGCGGCCGTTTGCGCTGACGCCGGCGGGTGAAAAACTTTTTGAATTCATCCGGCCGTTTTTTTCGAACCTTGAAAAAGTTGCGGGTGAATTGCAGGGCGGACAGGCCCGGCACATCCGCATCGGCGCCTCGACGATTGTGTTGCGCGAGCATCTCCCGGAGCTGTTCCGGGACGTGCGCAAAAAATTTCCGGGACTGGAATTGTCGCTGCGCGAAGGTTACCCGGCGCAATTCGAAGAATGGCTCCGCCAGGATGAAATTGATCTGGCCGTCACGTTGATTGAAAAGAAAACGGCGCCGGGAATTCACTCGCTGGCGTTGCTGGAATTGCCGCTCATTTTGCTCGTCGAAAAAAGCAGCGGCATCGGGTCGGCGGAGGAATTGTGGCGGCGGGACAAGATCGACGAGCCGCTCATCTGCCTGCCGGCGGCGGAGAATGTTCCCCGGACTTTTCAGAAGCAGTTGCGGAAGCGGGGCGTGGACTGGTTTCCGAGCATCGAAGCGAGTTCGGCGGATTTGATTGAAGCTTATATGGGGAACGGCCTGGGCATCGGCGTGTCGGTGGCGATTCCGAAAAAGCCGCTGCCGGCAGGAGTGGGCGCGCTGCCATTGAATGGTTTTCCCCCGGTGGTGATCGGCGCATTGTGGCGCGGGCGCAAAACACCGTTGCTGGAAACGTTTTTGAACGAGGCGAAATTGCGCGCCCAGCGGTTGGCATGAGTCCTGCGCGGCAAGTTCCGAGACACCCCACGCCTTAGGTCGGGACAACGACGGCGGTTTTGACGGATTTTTCCCACACCTCAACTTGGCGGGGCAATGAATTCCACGGCAGACTGACCGGGCAGGCCGACTTGGCGCGGCAGTTGCTCAACCAATGCAATGTTTTATTACTATTAGAATTGCCGTTCGCAATTCCGAAACAGAGAAAATTAACAAAGAAACAACACATGGCGCTGTCATTTCTAAACGGCATATTAAGGAAAAAACGGGCTCAGATGATGGTGGTGGATCTGGGCGACCGGACAACCAAGGCCGTGCTCTTGGAACGGCGCGGCGAACTTTTGGCGCTCACCCATTTCGTGCTGCTCGACACCCCGATTTACGAGAGAAAAATTTCCACCGAATTGCTGACCGAACATTTGCAGTCCGTGACCAAGGCACTGGGATCGGAAACCAAGCTGGTCACACTGGCCGTCGGTTTGGATGACACGGTGGTGCGGCAGGTGGAATTGCCGCAGATTCGGGTGGATGAAATGCGGATGGTGTTGAAAAACAACACCAAGGGTTATTTGCAGCAGGACATGCCGAATCATGTTTTTGATTGCCACATTTTTCTTCCGAAGTCACAGGGCAAATCCGCCGATGCCGCCAAAACGGGTTCGATTCCAAAATTGAAAGTGCTTGTGGCGGGCATGAAGCAGCAATTGATTGACGATTTTCAGACGGCGATTAGAGACGCCGGGTTGATACCGGACCACATTGTGCCCGGGATCATCGGCCCGGTGAATGCTTTTGAATTGGCGCTGCCCGAAGTGTTTGCCAACGAATCGGTCGCGCTGGTGGACATTGGTTTCAAACATTCCTCGGTTTGCGTGGTGGATCGCGGTGAATTGGTCTTGAGCCGCATGGTCAACATCGGCGGCGACAAATTGACGGCGGGCCTCGCCGAGGCAATGAACATCACCTACGCCGAAGCCGAGGGCATCAAGGTGGGCATGGCGCCGGAAGTCCAAGCCATGCTCGAAGCTCAAGTGCAACCGCTGGGGCGCGAACTGCGCGCGTCCCTTGACTTCTTTGAACATCAGCAGGACCGCCCCGTGTCGCAGATCTATGTCACCGGCGGATCGGCACGGTCGGAGATGATTTTGCAAATGTTGCACACGGAATTGATCGTGGATTGCAAAACGTGGAATCCGACGGCGTCTTTGCAACTGGCACTGCCCGGGCAGCAGGCGGTGGAAATTGAACAGGTTGGACCGCAATTGAGCGTGGCGATTGGCGCCGCGCTGGCGGCCTTTTGAACGAAATTGAATTATGCCGATTCGCATCAATTTGCTGGCGGAGGCCAAGGCCGCGGAAGAATTGCGCCGGCACGATCCCGTCAAGCGCGTGATTTTTGGGGGGGCGCTGGCGGTGGCGCTGACGCTGGTCTGGAGCAGTTCGCTCCAGCTCGAAGCCATGCTGTCCAAAAAGGAAGTGTCGGACCGGCAAATGGAGATTGCGGCGCGCACCAATGATTTTCAACACGTGCTGACAGACCAGAAACAAACCGCCGCCGCGAAAGAAAAGCTGAATGCGTTGAAAAAAATGATCAACAGCCGTTTTCTGCAGGGCAATCTGCTGAATGCGCTGCAACAGGTCACCGTGGACGGCGTGCGACTGACGCGGCTAAAGGTGGACCAGGATTATTTTTACGCGGCAGGAACGCCGGCGCAGACCAATAAGAATGGTGTCATTTTGGGACGCCCCAACACGGTGACGGAAAAAATCGTCGTATGGTTTGACGCGCGGGATTCCAGCGCAAACCCCGGAGACCAGGTCAATAAATTCAAGGAAGCCGTGGCCGATCAATCTTATTTCAAAGCGACGTTGAACAAAACAAATGGGGTTCAATTGATCAATTTGTCGGCGCCGCAGGCAGGCTCTGATGGCAAACCGTGTGTGTTGTTCACTTTGAAATGCAATTTCCCGGAGTACGCCCGATGAAAAGATTATCCAGAGAAAAACGCAATCAACTCATCACTGTCATCCTCGTCACGCTGGCGATACTGGCACTGATTGGTTTCGGTTTGATCCGGCCCCAATATGACTCCCTTTCCAAAATCGCGAAGGACAGAAAAGTCGCGGTCAACAAACTTCAAAGCATCAAGCATGCTATTACAAATTCGGAAGCGATAGCGAATGAGTGGAACGAAACAACCTCTGCGCTTGCACATACCGAAGAGGATATGGCTTCAGGCGATCCTTATTCCTGGACTTATGACACCATCCGCCACTTCAAACAATCGTATAAAGTGGAAATCCCGGAAGTCGGCCATCCGACGATTGGCGAGTCGGATTTGCTGCAGTCTTTTCCCTACAAACAAATCCGATTTGCCATTAATGGCACGGTTTATTATCACGACTTGGGCAAATTCATTGCCGACTTCGAAAATAGCTTTCCACACTCCCGGATGGTTCATCTGGTGGTCGAACCCGCTGCCAGTACGGACAGCAATAGCGAGAAACTTTCATTTAATATGGAAATCATCACATTGGTGAAACCCAACCCCTCATAATCAAATGAACTGGTGCGTTAATTCCAGCAAAAGCGCGGTGGCAGCGTGGCTCTTAGCCGGGTTTGTGATGGTGTTGCCAGTGGCGGCAGCCCCCGTTGCCAAACCCGCCGCGCCGGAGGTGGTGTCACGTTCGGTCTTCGTCATTCCCACGAATCCGAAAGATGGGCGCGATCCATTTTTCCCCAATTCCACCCGGCCATATGAAACCGTATCGGCAGCCCTACCCCATGCCGGTGACGTGTCATCGCTCGTCTTAAAAGGCATTTCCGGAACGCCGGAACGCCGGCTGGTCATTATCAATAATCACACCTTTGGCGTGGGCGACGAACAAGACCTCGCCACCCCCCAGGGCCGGATTCACATCCGCTGCGTTGAAATCAAGGACAGCTCCGTGGTGATTGAATCTGCCGGCCAGCGTCACGAGTTGAAGTATGCCACCAACCCTTGAATCCCAAAAATGGACGCGACCATCTTCATTTTCGACCAACCCGCGCGGACATGTCCTTTTCACAAGGGATTGCTTGCTGGCACGAAACTTTCTTTCGTCATCGAATGCAGCACAAGGAGCGACTGCCAAAAATGGCCGGACGCGACCAGATATTTTACAGTTCATGTTTAACAAAAAAACAAATCGGAGCCAGACCGGAGATAAAGGTATGAAAACAAAAATACTAATCGCCACACTGTTGGGATGCCTTGCATGGCAACAGGGGGCACTGTCCCAAACTGATACCATTGCAACCAACCCGGCCGCCACGGACGAGGTTGCGCCCGCGAATCAGTCCGCCATCGCCACCGACACCAATCAAAGCATCGGCACGAGTACCGCCAATCCGCCGACGGCACCCGTGATCAGCGCTCCTGAGTCTCCCAGTACGACCACCAGCAGTGTAACCACCAGTACTGTGACCACCACTAATGAAGCCGCAAGCGCCGCCAAACCTCAGCCTCCAGGGCCTTCGAGCATACCGTTGATCCAATTCCAGGACGTTCCGATTATCACCGCCATTGAAAATCTGGCCCGGCAGGCGGGAATCAATTACCTGATCGATCCGAAAATCGGTTATGGCCAGCCTGACCAAAATGGACAGATCAAACCCGAACCCACTCTTTCCATCCGTTGGGAAAATGTCACCGCCGCGCAAGCCCTCTTGGCGCTGCTCGACAACTACGGTTTGCAACTCAGTGAAGATCGCAAATCCCAGATTGCCCGCATCACCGCCAAAGACCCCATGGCACTATTGCCGCTCTCTACCCGCGTCATTCAACTCAAATGGGCCAGCACGTCGAACATGGTGGACTCGGTTCAGGCTTCGTTGACTGACAAACGCAGCAAGGTATTGCAGGATTCACGCACCAGCCAGCTTGTCGTTGTTGCCACCGAGAACGAGCAGGAAGCGGTGGCCGATCTCATCAACCAACTCGACAAACCCACAAGACAGGTATTGATTGAAACAAAACTGGTCCAGATTTCCAGCAACCCCAAGACTGTCAAAGGCATTGATTGGTCAGGCACGCTTCAGGCGCAAAAAGTCTCCTTTGGCAATGGTAAAATAATTCCAGACCCCACATTTTCCCGTACGGTGGTTGATATTCCCGGCACCCCCACAACCACGACTTCCGGTGGCACCCCCCCCATCACCACCACCACCCCGCACGCATCCACCGTGCAAACTCTTTTAACAGTTCTTCAAGGCGGCGGCGGCATGAACTTGAATACACTCAGCGGTTTCTCTCCGGCGGTTGGGTTCCTTAACGCCGACGGCGCGAATGCCGTGCTTTCCTTCCTGAATTCATCTTACGATGCCCAGGTTGTTTCCACTCCGCGCATCGTCACTTTGGACAACCAGATGGCCACCATTGAAGTCACCCGCGGCTACCCGATTATTAACATGGCTGGCGGAACTCAAATCTCCTCGGGTAGTTCGTCGATCACCTATTCCAACGTCGGCACCATCCTGCAGGTAACGCCGCGTATTTCCGCCAATGATTTCATCTGGCTGAAAGTCACCCCGATAGTTTCCAGCCATTTTGGCGATATCACCATCACCGTGCCGGGCGGGGCCGGCAATGCCTCAACCAGTTACCCGGTTCCGGAATTCGATTATCGCAAAATTGATACGCAGGTGATGATTCCCAATGGCAATACGCTGGTCATGGGCGGCCTGGTCCAGGACAGCCCGACGGCTTCTTACACCAAAGTGCCGGTCCTGGGGGATATCCCCGGACTGGGATGGGCTTTCCGCAGCGAAAACAAAACCATGACCAAGGACAATTTGATCATTTTTATGACACCCACGATTATCAGAGATTCCGATTTCCAACCAGCCACAACCGATTTTCTCAAATCCAAGCCCATTACCATGAAATCTCCCATGAACCCGAACACAATCTGGGACGGCGCCAAACCGCGTGGCGATTGGAGCAACCCCGCCCCTGTGCCGGGTGAATTTGATAAAAAATAGCCGCCTTAAACCAATGTTCATCCAATCGNNGATTGTCTCTGGGAATTGGTATTACACCACCGCTCCAAAGCAATCGGCATATTCAATGATTTTGTGGAACCCCTCTCCGGTCCTGACGGCCACCCTCTCCCCGCCTAGGGGTGAGGGGCGCGTTTAGCTTTGTTCCGAATATCGTTGAGGAATGGCATCAACCACCCAAATTTTCGCCTGCCACCCGTTTCAAGTAATCGAAAGAATAAATTCCCGTCGAATGCCCGTCGGCCCACACCGGCTGAACCGCATAACCGCCCACGCCGGTGATGCGGACCAATTCAAAAGCTTTCGGGGTCAGGACCTTTCCCGGGTTTTTGTAAACGTTTCCCATGATGTCCACCTCGCCCTTGCAACCCGCGCAGGGACAACTCCGCCGCAATTGCTCCAGCGGAATGAAATTCTCGCCACCATCATCCCATTTGATGGCCAACTCGTTGCCAATCTGTTGAATGTCCACCGGTCGCATCAACGTTTTTTCAGCAGCCGCTCAAAGGCAGCCAGCGTTTCGGGGCTGACGTGGTGTTCAATTCCTTCAGCATCCATCTCGGCCACCTTTTCTGAAAGGCCAAGCGAACGCAGAAAAGCCGCCACCGTCTCGTGCCGCTGTTTGCACTCCCCGGCCAGTTTGTGTCCCGCGTCGGTCAGAAAAATGGCGCGGTAAGGCTTGGTGCTAACGTAACCAGCCTGCTGCAACCGCGCCAAAGTGCGGTTGACCGTCACATGGGTCACGCCCAGCCGCCGCGCCAGGTCCACCACCCGCGCCTCCCCCAAAGAAGCCGAAATATCGGCAATGGTCTCGACGTAATCCTGCGTGATTTCCACAGCACGATCCCGGCGCGAGCGGCGGAAGATCTCGGCATGTTGCTGCACGGACGGCCGCGCCTCCATATTCCGGGTGGCGGCGGACTGTTTGCGGGTGGCGCGTGGCATAACCTGTAGAGTGAATCCGAAGACGGTTTATTAGTCGAGGTTTTATTTTGTAACCTCGGCTACAAACTGATTGACAGATGGCATTTTAAATTGTAACTAAGGCTACATAATTTGGTGCATGATAAGTTTTTACAAATTTGCCCGATGGCTCACCCCACCCTTCTCCGGCTGGCGGCGGTTGTCGGCCTGTTCTGCCCGGCGGTGTTCTTCCAAGCCGCCGCCCAGGAAACATCCGCCGGCGGCACCAACACCCCCGACAAGAACAGCTATAATTTGTTCAATCCCACACCGGATGAATATATGCGGGAAATGAGTCCAGACCGGCCCGACAAGACGGATTCCCCCTTCACTGTGGACGCCGGGCACTTCCAACTGGAAATGGATTTTGCGAACTTCACCTATGACGCGCCCAATTCGGAACGCGGCAACGTAAAGACCGAAGATTATCAGATTGCCCCGATGAATCTTAAAGTCGGCGTCTTCAACAACACGGATTTTCAACTGGTGCTGGCACCCTATCAATGGGAGCGCACCGACGACAGAAACGCGGGCACAGTCGGGCAAAAATCCGGCTTTGGCGACATCACTCCGCGCGTCAAGGTGAACCTCATTGGCAATGACGGCGGTTTTTTTGCGCTGGCGCTTATTCCCTTTGTAAAATTGCCGACCAGCCAGGATCATCTGGGCAATGGCTCTGTCGAAGGCGGTTTGGGAATTCCCTATGCCTTTGACATTCCGAATTGGGACGTGGGTTTTCAAACCACCTTCAACTGCGACCGCAATGATGTTGGAAGCGGCTACCACGCTGAATTTAACAATTCCGTCAGCATCGGCCACGCCGTCATCGGCAAGCTTTCCTACCATGTGGAATTTTTCAGCAGCGTGAGCACCGAACAAAATTCCGATTGGATTGGCACGTTCGACACCTGGTTCATGTATCAGGCCAATAAAAACCTGTGTCTTGATGCGGGCGTTTATATCGGCGTAACACAATCTTCGGATGATTGGCATCCGTGGGTTGGAATGACTTGGCGCTATTGATTAATTTCTGATTTATGGATTCAAAACCAACTCCAACCACTGACTCCGCCTGGCGCAAGCCGGCGGGACAGGCTTCACTGTCGGAAGTTCACCACACCGTGCCTGTGCCACATGCCAAGGCTCGCTTCTGGCGGCAATGGATGGCTTTCTCCGGGCCGGCGATCCTCATCAGCGTCGGCTACATGGATCCCGGCAACTGGGGCACGGACCTCGCCGGCGGCGCACAGTTCAAATACGGACTGCTCTGGGTCGTGGCCATGGCCAGTTTCATGGCCTTGATTCTACAGGTCATTTCCGCGCGGCTCGGCGTGGCCATCGGCAAGGACCTGGCGCAATGCAGCCGCGATTTTTATCCCCGATGGACGCGCTGGCCGAACTGGATTATCATGGAAATCGCCGTGTGCGCCACGGATCTGGCGGAGTCTCTGGGCAGCGCCGTTGCCCTGAACCTGCTCTTCCATATCCCGATTTTGTGGGCGATTATCATCACCGCGTTTGACGTGCTGCTGCTGCTGTCGTTGCAGGGAATGGGCATGAGAATGATTGAGGCGGTGGTCGCCGTTTTCGTGTTGACCATCGGCGTGTGCTACGCCATTGAGATATTCATTTTCCCGCAGACCCATCCCGTCTTCTCCGAAATGGCCGGGGCACTCGTGCGACCGGACCTGCATCAGGCCGGCATGCTCGTGATTGCGGTCGGCATGATTGGCGCGACGGTCATGCCGCACAACCTTTACCTGCATTCGGCCCTGGTGCAGTCGCGCAATGTCGGACGCGATGAAAACTCCATTCGCACCGCCATCCGGTTCAACACCATTGATGCCAGCGTCGCACTGACCATTGCATTCTTCGTCAACGCGGCCATTCTCGTGCTGGCGGCGATGGTTTTCTACGGCAAGCAAAGCGTGGTCGTGGCGGGCGGGCAGGTCGTCGCGTTCAGTCCCGACAGCGACTGGATCCGCGTTGCCTATTTGACGCTGGCTCCGTTGCTGGGCACGGTGGGCGCCAGCACCCTGTTCGCCGTGGCGCTGCTCGCCAGCGGCCAGAGCAGCACCANNGCGTGGACCCCTCGGCGCCCGCCATCGTGATCATCGGCATCCGTGGCAACGGCAGCATCACCGACCTTGTGAACTTGAGCCAGGTCTATCTCTGTCTCGTCCTGCCGTTCGCCATGTTTCCACTGTTGCAATTTACCTCCTCACGCAAGATCATGGGCCAGTGGCGCAACGGCTGGTTCCTGCTGGTTTTGGGCTGGGCCAGCGTGATTGCGATTACCGGGATGGATATTTACAGCCTGCCGGAGGCGCTCAAACAAGCCTGGCACGTCATCATCGGCAGATAAGATAAGCCAACGAACCTGAATCTGAATCCCATGTATAAAAAAATTCTCATCGCCCTCGAAAACGGCCCGGCGGATGAGACCATCCTGCCGCACATCGCGGAACTGGCGCAACGCTTCAGTTCAAACCTCCTGCTGCTGCACGTCGCCGACGGTTGGGCGGCGCGGAATTTCAACAAGCTCAAGCTGGCCGAATCCGAGGAAATGAAGAATGACCGCGAATATCTGGAAAAAGTCGCCAGCCGGCTTCGCAGCGACGGGCTTTCAGTTGAAACCATGCTGGCGCTCGGCGATCCGCCGGCGGAAATTCTCAAGGTCGCTGAAGGTGAACATTGCGATTTGATTGCGATGGCCGGACATGGCCACCGGCTGCTCGGCGATTTATTTCACGGCAGCACCATCACCCAGGTCCGCCACAAAACCTTGATTCCAATCCTCCTCGTGCGCGTGCAGAAGAAATAACTGTAGCGGCGCTCTGTGAGCGNNGGTCACAGACCGCCGCTACAAAAATCCTTCGGACGCTCGACCAAATGCAACAGGTTGCCTTCGAGGTCTTCAAAAAAAAGCACCCGCCCGCCACCCGCCGCCGGCCTGGCTTCTTCCGTGAATTGCACTCCGCGTTTGGTCAATTCGGTCTTCGCCGCGTCAATCGAATCCACGCGCAGCGCCAGATGCCGGAAACCAGCGAGCTTGTTGTTGCCGCGTTCGGCCAGCGGGGAATCAGCGGCGTAAATCTCCAGCCAGGCTCCCGGCAGCGCAACCAGGCAGACCGGCGGGTTCTGGCCGTTGTCCCAGACCGGCCGGGCGCCCAGCACCCGAACATACCAGTCTTTCAAGGCGGCGGGATTGGCGGCGGGAACAGCAATGTGTTCAATGGAAAAGTTCATAGGCAAATTGGTTTTGTTTCAATGAGAATAATTCGCAAAACAGTTTTTCAAAACACGAAAATTGCCCCTCACCCGTCCTGACGGACCCCCCTCTCCCCGCCGCGCGGGGAGAGAGACGGGGTGAGGGGCGCGTTAATTAACTTTCAAAGCCTTTTTGTATTCACCAACCAACTAGACCATGTATCATCCGCACACGAATTTTATGAACACCGAATCCATCCTCAAACAACGGCTGATTTGCGTGGCGGTGATTGACAAACCGGACGACGCCGTGCCGCTCGCCGAGGCCCTGCTCGCCGGCGGATTGAAGGTCATGGAAGTCACGTTCCGCACCAGCACCGCCGCCGAGTCCATCAAACGCATCCGTCAGGGTCTGCCCGGAATGTGCATCGGCGCGGGCACACTGCTCACGGTGGAACAGGTGCAGCGCGCAGTTGACGCGGGCGCGCAATTCGGCGTGTCGCCGGGTCTGAACGAATTGGTTTTGGCCACGGCGAGCAAAAACAAAATACCGTTTTTCCCCGGGGTCATGACGCCCACGGAAGTGGATCGCGCGTTGAATCTTGGCTGGAAACACCTAAAATTTTTCCCGGCGGGAGCGGCTGGCGGTGTGGCCATGCTCAAGGCGCTCGCCGGACCGTTCGCGCACACGGGAGTGAAATTTGTACCGACCGGCGGCATCAACGCCGCGAATTTGCCGGATTATCTCGCGTTGCCGCAGGTCGCGGCCATCGGCGGTTCCTGGATGGCCGAGCGCAAGCTCGTCACGGAAAAGGCATGGTCAAAAATCACCGCGCTGACCGCCGAAGCGATGAAAGTGATTTCCGCATCACCAGTAAAAAACTGACGTGGTAGGGCGCGCAGTCCTCTGCGCGCCGCGACGTTTCGGAGGGACGAGCTCTGCGAGTCCCTGACTGAAAAGCTCAAGCGATTTGGGGCTCGTGGAACTCGCCCCTCCGAAAAATTTACTTCCCAATCGTCACCTGCAGCGGCGCGTCGCGGCGTTCGGCAAAGCAGCGAACATAATTTTCCCAGGCGACGTGATTCGTGAAATCGCCGCTGCGATCCCAGCACGCACCAAAGTAATAAACGAACGGTTTGCCGACTTCGGCTTGCGAAATCGCCAGTAGATTGCGAATCGGCGGCGCGCCTTCATGCGTCGGCTGCGGCACAACGGCATGAATTTTGGCGTCCGGCATATTGGGATCATCATTCGTAAATTCCTTCACGCCGCCTTTCGGCAAAATAATGGCATCCCCGATGATTCCTTTCGGTTTATCTTCCGGCTGCCAGTAACTCATCCAGCCTTCGGACTGGTCCTGCGCGACAAGTTCTTCGCCATTTGTGCCGCATGCCCGCTCGGCCAGACCAACGCCGATGGTCAGTGGTCCCGCACTTGCGGGATCACTGGCGAATGTGCTTTGCGCCCTGGTAAACCACGAACCGGCGTCAATGCTGTAACGTTTGGTTTCGGAAACTTTCCGACCGGCGGCGTCCCATTCATCGTAAGTCAATTCAAATTCCGAGCGGATCGGCCCGGTGGTGATGAGCCGCCAGTTGTGATAATTGCTGGAGGTATAAAGTTTTTTGCCGTCCCAGATGCCCACGCCGCCACAGCCGCGGCTGTGCCCGACGCGATAATCGTCCATCTCCTCGCCATTGTCCTCGTGGTAATGCCCTGTGCGATACATCATGTCCACGATGAGGCCGCGATTCTTTTTGATCCAGACATCCGGGCCGCTGCTGATGGTGTTTTCGGCCTTGATGAGCGCCAGACCATACGCGCGATGCGCGATGCGGTCGCTTTCCCACGCAAAATCGTCGAAGCGTTCCGGCACATAACGCGCGAACGTCTTCACGATGGGCGGCGGCACAACGGCCAAAGCTGATGCATCCAAAACATAAAACGTCCGCGTCTCGCCCGGCGCAAGGTCAACTTGGAAAAGTAATTTGTCGGGCACTTGATTCGATTTGGAGGAATAAATTTGCGAATCTAAAATGCACGAAGAAAGACCGTTCATGACAGCGAAGCCCGATGCATTAAGATTGAGTTCAACGGTTTCACAATCGCGGCGGAATGTGGCGGGATTTGCAACCTTGACCGCGATCAGCTTCGCTTTTTCAAATACCGCCATCCGATAAACCTCGCTGCCCGCGAGCAAAAATGCGCCGGTGCCGTAGGGCGCGGTCGAGTCGTCCGCAAATGTTTTTGGGTCGCTGCCGACCGGCTGGACGTGCGTCAGTTTGCCGTCGGCATCCACGCAACCGACCAGCGCCGCCCACGCCTTGCGGATGGCCGGCTCAAACTTTACGCGGTCGAGCAAACCTTGATTCACACCCCAAGCCAGCGCGTAAGTGAAAAATCCAGATCCGCTGGTTTCTTTGAGCGGATAACTGTCTGGGTCAAGCAGGCTCGCGCGCCAGAGTCCGTCGGATTGCTGGCACGTCAAAATCTTTTCCGCCATGTCCTTGAACAGTTGCTCGAAGCGCGGACGGTCGGGATGGTTCGCTGGCAGGTATTGCAACATGCGGACGATGCCGCCCATCACCCAGCCATTGCCACGGCCCCAGAAAACTTTTCCCCCGTTGGCTTCGGTCTTTTTGAAATAAGAGCTGTCGCGGAAAAAGAGATGTTCGTCCTTGTCGTAGAGATAATCCGCCGTGCGCCACCAATTCGTCACGGCAAATTCGAGATAACGCTGGTCATCCGTCGCGGCGTAAAGGCGCAACCACGCCGGGGGCGCCATGAACAATGAATCGCACCACGACCATTGCTCCAGGACTTTTTTGTCCGGCAGCGCAAAGTCCAGACTCGGCGCGCTGGACGGCTTGGCCAAAATGGCGTCAAAGCGTTCACGCATCGGCGCAATCATTTTCGGATCGCGATGGAGAAAATAAAGTTCCGCGTAAGTCTGGCCGACGCACTGGTCGTCGGCGTGATACATCCGCGCACCGGGTTGCCAGCCATTCCCCTCGCCCATTGCGAGCATCGCGTCGCGGTATTTCGTGTCGCCGGAAATTCCCGCCAGCGCCATCATGCCCGCGTAACCGGCAGCCTGCACCCAGCCGGTCGGACGTTCCTTGGCCGGATGCGCAAGCTGCCAATCGGCCACGCGCTGCATGGCGGTGAGAATGGCGAAGGGTTTGATCTCGGATGAAAGGGCCGTGGTCAACGTGATTGGGTTTAGTTCGGAAAATTTCTCCGGCTGCGCGCGCAGTTGAAAGCTGGCCAACAGCAGAATGGCCGCGATGAAACCGGTGAAACGAGCGAGATGATTTTTCATGATGAACGGAGAAATTAAATAACAGATGTCCCTTCCGATGTCGAAAAAAGAAAGTGGCTACGGATTTGCCGGGGCGGCCAGCGATTGCAATTCGATTCCGGCGAGAATAAACGGCCCGACACCTTTCAAATCGTTGTTCACGATCGGCTCGCTGACGTAATAATCAAAGCTGCCGTCGCGCATCTTGCTGTTGCCGGGCGAACCGCCGAGGCCGGCGACGGAACAGCATTGCGTCAGCGACCATCTGCCGCCGCCGTCGTCCTTGATGAGATTTTTGATGATGCCGTCGTAGCCTTTGATCGCGGCGGTCGCATACTCACGGGACAGATAACCGTGGTTCACGCCTTTTGCCAGTGCATAGACGAACATCGCCGAAGCCGTGGCTTCCAAATAATTTCCTTGACGGTTCCCCTGATCCACGACCTGATACCAAAGTCCGGTTTTGGGGTCCTGATATTTAACCACGCCGGCGCACAGCTTTTGGAACGTGGCGATGATTTCAGCCCGCGCCGGATGGTGGGCCGGTAAAAAGTCGAGCACGTCCACCATGGCCATCGCATACCAGCCGATGGCGCGGCCCCAGAAATTCGAAGACGTGCCGGTGGTCTTGTTCGCCCATGACTGCTTCTTGCTTTCGTCCCAACCGTGATAAAAAAGCCCCGTCGCCGGGTCATAAGTGTGCGCGGCAACCAGAAGAATCTGCTTGGCGACGTCATCGAAGGCAGTCGCGGGCTCGTTGAACAACTTCGCATACTCGGCTGAGAACGGCCCGGCCATGTAAAGACCGTCGAGCCACATCTGATTCGGATACCGTTTCTTGTGCCAGAATCCGCCGTCGCTGGTGCGCGGCTGGGTTTCGAGTTGCTTGCGCAGGAGGGCGACCGCCTTTTGATAACGCGCATCGTGGGTGAGCTGGGAAAGTTCCAGCGCCGTTCTCCCGGCGTTGATGTTGTCCAGGCTGTAGTCTTCCAGTTTGTAGCCCTGGATTTTTCCCTCCGAAGTGATGAACGAACCGATGGTATTTTCGGCGAACTTGACGTAGTCCGGATTGTGCACCTGCCCATCCAGCTTGAGCAGCGACAGCGTGAACAGGCCCACGGTGTAATCCCATTTGGCCGTGCCGCCTTGCTTCCACACCAGACTGTCACCGCGCCGGGCAATTTCCGAGTCCGCCAGCCGCACCGACCATTGCAACGGCGTCGCCCCGGCAAATTCCCGCGGCAGGGAAGAATCCGCCAGGCCAGGAATCGCGGCGGAAAGAAAACCTGCCAGGCTGAACAGGATGAAGGGACGGTTGAATGTTTTTTTCATAAAACGGTGACGGCGGTCACCGTTTATTTACCAGACACCGCCCGCCCGTCGAACAAATTTTCAGCGCGCCAGCCAGCCGCCGTCCACGTTCATGATCGTGCCGTTCATGTAATCGGCATCTTTCGAGGCGAGAAACAGGATCGCTCCCGCGATGTCTTCGGGCGAACCCCAGCGGGCTTCGGGAATACGGTCGAGAATTGTCTGATTGCGCTTGGGATCTTCGCGCAATGCCTTCGTGTTTTCCGTGGCGATGTAACCGGGCGCGACGGCGTTGAAGTTCACACGTTCCCTGGCCAGTTCATTGGCGAACGCCTTGGTGATGCCGGCGATGCCGCTCTTGCTGGCGGTGTAACCCGGCACAAAAATGCCGCCCTGAAACGACAGCATCGAGGCGATGTTCACCACTTTGAGGCGCGCATCGGCCGGGGATTTTTCACGTCCGCCGGTGAGCCACCATTTGGCCACCGCTTGGGAGAGGAAAAACGGCGCGGTCAGATTGATTTGCAGCACGGCATTCCAGTCGGCTTCCGGATGATCCACAATCGGCGCGCGTTTGATGATGCCGGCGTTGTTCACGAGCACGTCCACGCGCCCGGCGTCCTTGACGATTTTGGCGATGAGATCGGCGGCGGCCTTTTGGGTGAGCTTGCCGAAATCCTCGGTATAGGAATTGAACTTGGCGCCCAGTTCCCTGGCTTTCGCACCGGTTTCGGATTGGTTGCCGATGTCCACGCCGACGACGTGGGCGCCTTCGCGGGCAAACGCCAGGGCAATGGCCTGGCCGATGCCGCGGCTGGCCCCGGTCACAATGGCGACTTTGTTGCTAAAACGTTTCGTTTCCATAATTTGTGCTTTTATCTGGTTCGGAGGGGCGAGTTCCACGAGACCCAAAACTTTTTTCTGTCAGGGCGTCGCAGAGCTCCGCCCTCCGGGAAATCATCTCAAATCCACCGGCTTCACGCCGTCCATGTCATCGAACACCTGATTTTCACCGGCCATGCCCCAGATGAACTTGTAATTGCCCGTGCCGCAGCCGCAATGGATGGACCAGTTCGGCGACAGCGCGACCTCCTCGTTGTGCAAAAACAGATGCCGCGTCTGCTGCGGCTCGCCCATCAGATGCACCATGACCTTTTCGCCGAGGTCGAAATACATGTAAATCTCCGTGCGCCGCCGGTGGGTGTGCGGCGGAAAGGAATTCCACACGTTGCCCTCGGCCAATTCCGTGAAGCCCATCACGAGCTGGCAGCTTTGAATGCCGCCGGGGTGAATGTATTTGTAAATCACGCGCTGGTTCGCGTTCGCCTGCGAACCCAGCGGCACGGGCGACGCGTCCTTCGGTTTCATCGTCGCGGCGGGATGAGTCGCGTGCGCCGGACAACTCAGGAAATAAAACTTCGCCGGATTCTTCGCATCCTTGCTCTCGAACGTGACCGACTTGGTGCCCATCGGCAAATAAACGCAATCCAGCCGGGCGAGGGAAAATGATTTGCCGTCTGCGCGCACCGTCCCTGCCCCGCCGACGTTGATGGCGCCGAACTCGCGGCGTTCGAGGAAAAACGCCCGCCCGGTTTCCTTGTGATTCGGCAGTTCAACCGACTTGACCGGCATCACGCCGCCGACCACCAGCCGGTCGAGGTCGGTGAACACGCCGCGCAATTCGCCCGGCGCGAAAAGGCCGGCGACCTGGAAAGTTTCCCGAAGTTGTTGCGTGGTCATCGTCGCGACATCCTGCGGCCGCGACATCCGGCGGATGGTGTTTTCGAACATAGAGATGCGAGTCTAGATTTGAGTTTTGGTCCCGGTCAATGGAAAACAAAATCCGGCCGGACAACATGTTTGTCACCCGGCCGGCAATTTTTGCAAACCTCAAATCACGCCTTCCAGATCATGTCCGCCACCGTGCGGTTGGCCGGAACGAACGGCAGCACGTGTTCGGTATAGGGCACAATCACGTCGAGCACATACGGCTCTTTGGCGTCGAGCATCCGCTGGATGGCGGGGCGCAAATCCTTTTTGAACATCACCCGCTCGCATTTCACGTTGAAGCTGTTGCAGACGCGCACGTAGTCGGGATAAATCTGCTCGCGTTTGTCAGGATCGCCGAGATAGGTGTGGCCGCGGTTTCCGGCGTAAAACTTGTCCTCCCATTGCATCACCATGCCGAGGTGCTGGTTGTTCAGGATGATGGCCTTGGCGTTGATTTTCTCGACGTGCGCGGTGGCCAGTTCCTGGATGTTCATCAGGAATGAACCGTCACCGTCAATATCAATCACTTCCTTGTCCGGATGCGCGACCTTGACGCCGAGCGCCGCCGGGTAGCCAAAGCCCATCGAACCCAGCCCGCCGCTGGTGATGAACTGGCGCGGGAACTTATATTTATACCACTGGCCGGCCCACATTTGATGCTGGCCCACGCCGGTGGTGATGTAGGCGTCGCCCTGGGTCAGTTCGTAAAGCGCCTCGACCACCATCTGTTGCAGGATGATCTGGTCTTCATGGCCCTTGAGATGGTCTTTCATGTGGTCGCTGACGGCGATTTCCTGTGTGATGGTGTACGCAAAGGGCGCCTTTTGCTTCCACCCGGCGATTTGTTCGAGCCAGGGGGTGTGCTGTTTGTTGAGCGGACGCTTGGCAAGCATCGCATTGAGCCGTGTGAGCGCGTCCTTGATGTCGCCCACCACGGCGAGATTGGCGCGGCGGTTTTTATTCAACTCGGAAGCGTCAATGTCCAGGTGAACAATCGTGCCGTACCGGCAAAATTCCTCGAACTTGCCGGTGACGCGGTCGTCAAACCGCACGCCGAACGCGAGCAGCAAATCCGCGCCGTCCTTGAGCTTCACCATCGGCTCGTTGGGGTCCATGCGCTGTTTGTATTCGCCGTTGACGGCCCAATTTGCGAATGCCGCGCCGTGCATGCCGAGCCAGCGCAATGAGAGCGGATGCGTTTCCGGAAAACCGCCGATGCCCATGATCGTCGTGGTCACGGGAATCTGTGTCGCCTCGGCAAACTTTTTCAATTCCGCCGCCGCGCCGCTGCTGATGATGCCGCCGCCGCAATAAATCACCGGGCGCTCGGCCTTTTCAAGCAGGCCCATGATTTCGTTCAACGCAAGATCGTCGGCGCGCAGGTC
>PMOA01000026.1 GCA_003161635.1 Limisphaerales bacterium | reverse complement strand
ACGCGAACGAAAGCCCCGCGATGCCGCTGCCGAGAACCAGATAGTCGAATTGTTTCATTTTTTAAACAGCAAAGGAACAAAGGCGCAAAGAAAAACAATGCCTAAGTTGCTTTGTTTCTTCGTTACTTTGTTGTTTTCACAATCGTCCATTGTCAATCAGCCGCGTTTTGCTGACGAACACCGCCAGCGCCATGTGCGTGCCGCGCGTCACTTTTGAGACTGGTGACAGCGTATCAGGTTCAAAAAATTCCACGTAATCCAATCGCACGCTTGCAGCGCCGGAGCGTCGGCGCGAAGGCGTGTCCGGCTCGCATTCGATGAATAGCTTCAAATCCGCCTTCAACCGTGCAGCCGGGATCGGTTTCGATGACTTCTTTACTGCGGCTCGCGCTTTTTGGATCGCGCGCCAGA
The DNA here is from genome assembly GCA_003161635.1 of Limisphaerales bacterium. GTDB lineage: Bacteria > Verrucomicrobiota > Verrucomicrobiia > Limisphaerales > UBA11358 > UBA11358. The sequence goes on along the minus strand of PMOA01000026.1, from coordinate 20,905 downwards.
GCACAATTGCCTGCTGGCGCAAATCGCCTGTGAGATATTTGTTGCGCGAACTCATGGCCAGCCCGTCGCGTTCACGCAAAGTGGGTGCGACGATGATTTTTACCGGAAAATTCAAATCCGTTGCCATGCGCCGGATGATGGCCGCCTGCTGCCAGTCTTTCGCGCCAAACACCGCCACGTCTGGCAACACGATGTTAAACAGCTTGGCCACCACCGTGGTCACGCCGCGGAAATGCGTCGGTCGCGACGCGCCTTCCATGCCTTGCGACAATTTTTCCTCGACGATGTAGGTGCTGTAGCCGCGCTTGTCAAAGCGCGGTCCGTCCGCCGATTCACATCGGCGGCTACCAGTTCCACCCGGATACATTTCCTTGTCGCCTGGCGTAAACACCACGTCCACGCCTTGCACGCGACACAGTTTGAAGTCGCGTTTCAGGTCGCGTGGGTATTTTGAGAAATCCTCCTTCGGTCCGAACTGCGTCGGGTTGACGTAAATGCTCACGACTACGACGCCGCTTTTGCCGGCGGCCTGTCGTGCGCGTTTGACGAGGCTCATGTGCCCGGCGTGCAGGTAGCCCATCGTCGGAACGAAGCCGATGCGTTTGCCCGTGCGTTGCCATTGCCTGGCCTGACACCGCATCGCGGCGATGGAAATGACGATTCGCATGGTGAAAAAGTGCGGCAGCTACGCCAGCCACGCAATTCAATTGTCGGCGGAAATTTTTGTGCCGAGCGGCAGCTCGGCCCTACCAATGAAGGTAGGGACGCGTTGCCGCGCGTCCCCATCTTTTAACAAACAAACCGCGCAGATGCCTCAGCGCGGCTTTCGTCTGTAGCGGCGGTCTGTGACCGTCGCAAAATTCAACCTTTCAAGGAATCACCTGCGATGATGTGCGCCACAGGCCCGGTCGATCGGCACTTCCGGCGCGAGATCGTTCGGCTGCACGACCTTGTTCGCCAGTATCCACGCCTCGACATCCTCGCCGCTGATGTCGGCGAGCATCTGGCCGTTGATCTCGACGCACGGACTGAGCATCTGACCGCTTTTCTCAACCATTTCCTGGCGTTGGGCCGGGTCGTTGATGATGTCGCGGTCTTCGTAGGGCAGGTCGTATTTCTTGAGCACGGCGCGCACGCCGTTGCTCCAGCCGCAGGTTGGTTTCAAATAGGCAATGATTTTCGGTTTTTCCATAGCTTTGCAATAATTGGTTTTCCAATGCCAATATATTGCCATATCCCTCCTCAACTGCAAAGGGTAATTATCGCTCAACTGCCGTTTGCCGCGCGGAAAGCACCTTGCGCGACGGCGTATAATGGGCGATGAATTCGCGGTAAAACTCCGCGAAGGTGCCGGCGGCGAGATGCGCGCGGGTGTCCGCCATCACTTTCAAAAACAGGTGCGAGTTGTGGACGCTCACCATGCGCAGGCCGAGAATTTCGTTCACGTTCAGCAAATGCCGCAGATAGGCACGCGTGAAATGGTGGCAGGCAAAACAATCGCAGCCTTCCTCAATCGGGCGGAAATCCGCCTTGTAAGCGCCGCCCTTGATGCCAAACGCGCCGCGTCGCGTGAATGCCGTGCCGGTGCGCGCCACGCGCGTCGGCAGCACGCAGTCAAACATGTCCACGCCGCGCGCAATCAATTCGACCATCTGCGCGGGCGTGCCGAGACCCATGGCATAACGCGCCTGGTGCGCGGGCAAAAACGGCTCGGTGAATTCAATCGCTTTCAACATTTCCGGCTCCGGCTCGCCCACACTCACGCCGCCGATGGCATAACCGTCAAACTCCATCGCGACCAGCGCCTTTGCGCATTCTTCCCGCAAAGCCGGATTCGCGCCGCCCTGAACGATGCCGAAAACCAGTTGGCCCGGCGCGCGGGGCTGCTCGCGACATTCCCGCGCCCAACGGATGGTGCGTTCAACCGCGAGCTTTTGTTCGCGCGCCGGAGCATCGTGCGACGGGCATTCGTCGAATGCCATCGCGATGTCCGAGCCAAGCACGCGCTGGATTTCCATCGCCTCCTTCGGGCCGAGGAACAGCAGCGAGCCATCGAGGTGCGAGCGGAATTCGACGCCGTGCGGTTTAATTTTCCGGATTTTGGCGAGGCTGAAAACTTGGAACCCGCCACTGTCGGTGAGGATCGGCAGTTCCCAATTCATGAACCGGTGCAGTCCGCCCGCGGCGCGGATGATGTCGAGACCGGGGCGGATGTTGAGGTGATAAGTGTTGCCGAGGATGATCTGGGTGCCCATTTCAATCAGTTCGCGCGGGTCGAGCGCCTTCACGCTGGCCTGGGTGCCGACGGGCATGAACACCGGCGTATCCACGATGCCGTGCGCGGTGGTCAACCGGCCAAGCCGCGCCTTGGTGTGCGCGTCCGTTTTCAGCAGTTCAAACATCGCGCGAAGGTTTAATCAAAACGGCGCGCTTGAACATGAAATTTTGAAGTTGGTTCACGCCCATTTACGAATTGCCCGCCACATCCAACAAATGTCTCGCTTCGACGAGAAGCGTCCACCACCAGCTCAAGAGCACCCCGCCGCGCAAATAGAACGAGACCGACAGAAATCCCATGCCGATTCTGACCGCGAGGAGTGTGGCAAACAACAAGGATGGAATCTGCGTTGTGGAGGACCGGTATTTGATCGTCAGCAAGATGGCTCCAAGCAGAACGGTCAACACGGTGGCCACCCGCCGGTTTTGAAACAGCCGCATGAGCCAGGCAAAGGGGGCAAAGACGAGGAACAACTGGTTGAAGGCCACGGAAAACAGCGCCATGGCCAGCCATTGGCTCAGATTGGCCGGGTAATCTGCCGGCATTTTGAGCCGGAGCGCTGGGTCCAGGAACAGGTGAAACGCGGTTGCGACGGCGATGCCGGCCAGGGTTACTGTAATGAACGGTGCGTATTCCAGCTTGAGAGTAAAAACCGGTCGCTGGGTGTAGAGCGTATGCCACGCGAAGACAAAGCCCCACAGAACGATGCCGCAAAAGAAAATGACGGCCTCCAAATACCAGATTGGAGCGGCACGGTTCAACCAAAGCGACAGGCGGGGATAACACGCCAAAGCCGTGACCAGTGAGGCGATGCTGGCCAGTTTCAAGACCCGGGGTTGGGCGAGGTTGCGCATGATTGTTATCTGGACCAAGACATGTCCTTCCCCATTCGCGGCGCGCAGAGGACTGGCACGGTCTCATAACANNGCGATGTGGTGAGAACGTTCAACTGCGCGCCCTACCTCGAGGATTTCTTACTGATTGCCGAGTTCCGCAAACGAAATGTCCACCAGCAGATCATCGGCGATTTTTTCCAGTTCGGTTTTCAGTGCGGCATCATCACAGCCGTCGGGCAATTGCAATCGGGCGGCGGCCTTGAAGAGCGTTTCGCCGGACATCGGCCCGCTGACACATTCGCTGGAAAATTCCTCGACGTTCACATTCGCGCGCGTCAGTGCATGGGTGATTTGCCGGACAATGCCCGGACGGTCGTGCCCGACGATTTCGAGCCTGGCCTGCCGGTCATGCGTCGCGGCAGCCGCGGCTTCGTCGGGGCGGACGACGACGGTAAGACCGCGGCCCTGGAGCGCTTGCAGAGCACCGAGCAGCATCTGGCGTTTTTCGACCGGAAGCTCGATTCGTAGAATGCCGGCGAACTCGCCGCCGAGGCGGCACATGCGGCTTTCCAGCCAGTTGCCGCCGTGATCGGCCACCACCTGCGCCACCGATTCGACAAGGCCGGTGCGGTCCGGACCGATGATCGTCATCACCAAGGGAACTTGCATAATGTCTTGTTAAACCTTCACCGCGTCGCTGGCAAGTGATTCTCCGTGGCAATCAGCCGGGCTCAGGTTGCGGATTTGGGGAACTTAATTCGTCCGTAAACCTCTCTTTTTTAATAGTTTGAGCTTTTCAGTCAATCTAATCCATGCTAATCAATGGGTGAAACGAAAGGCTCCTTATGATGCTCGAATACGCGTTGGAAAAATTTCCGATCTCAATGAAACTGCGTGACGGCACGGAATGTGTTGTGCGTCCGCTGGGCAAACGGGATGAAACCCGCCTGCACAAATTTTTCCTCGTGGTGCCGGAGGAGGAGCGTTTGTTCATCAAGCAGCCGGTTTTCGACCGCGAGATGTTCAAGGAATGGTGCCGGCACGCGGATTTCGAGCGGAACCTGCCGTTGTTGATGTTGCACGGGCAGAAAATCATGGGGGAAGCGACGTTGCACCAGCGTTTCGGCGGATGGAAACGCCACATCGGCCTCATCACCGTGCTGACGCATCCGCAATATCGCGGGCGCGACGTGGCAAAAATTCTCGTGGGCGAACAGGTTGAAATTGCGCGTGTGCTGGGTCTGCGGCGGCTGGAGGCGGAGTTGAACGGCGAACGCAAGGTCGCCATCCGCGCGCTGGAACAGATTGGGTTTCAGCACCTGATGAAACTGGAGGATTACGTCCTCGACATGAAGGCCATCACGCACGATTACGTGCTCATGGGCATGGACCTGAAGACGGATGAGGAATACGCCGGCGTCGGCGGCTGAACTTCACGGCTGGCTGGTGATTTTCTGCCAGTTGACGCCCTGGGTCGTGGCGTAAGCGGAGAAGGCCTTTTCGTTTTGAATCAGCACGGCGCGCACCAAGCTCGAATCATCCGCGCGCCCCAGTTCAAGGATGCTGTCCGGGATGATGCCCTTTTTTTTGTGCGCGTAGAGGAGCGCAAACACCGCCTGCGCAATCGTGCCATAGGGCAAATCTTTGTAAACGCCTTCGATCGTATCCTCAACGGCGTCGGCGAGAAATTCCAATTGATCCACAAGATGGGGAAATTTCGGCGCGTTGATCTGGGTAAATTCAAGCTTCCACTGCGGCAATTGGCGCAGGACTTTTTCCGCAATGGTCGGGGTGACGTTTGCGGCGGCGCTGTTCACGAATTTCGCAATCTCAGGCATGACAGCGGCAATTTAGGGAAAGTCCCGCGCCAGCGCAAAAGAAAAATTTATCAGGCCACACCCGCCTGTTGGAGCACGAGACGGAAATCGAATTCCGGCTTGCGCGGCTTGCGTTCGCGCATCGCGTTCGCCTCGTCGTCGCCGACAAACATTTCCTTCGCCGGGTCCCAGGTGAGTTTGCGCTTGAGCTTCATGCTGATCCACGCGGCGGCGCAGGCTTCGAGGCTGCGGGCGGACTGCTCAATCGGCGCGATGGGATCGCGGTTGACAGCGATGCTTTCGAGCCAGTTGAGGTAATGATTTGAACTTTTCGGCCAGCGCGTGGCGTTTGCGCCAAGCGGTGAAAGGATTTTTGGAGCGCTGGCGCGCAACGGCGGTTTCGACCCGCCGGGTGAATTCGGATCGCTGGCGGTCACTTTTTCCGCGCCGCGCGTGCAGAACACCGAGCCTTCGCTGCCTTCAAAGAGCAGGCCGGTTTCAAATTTGTTGTCCATGAGAACCTGGACGTTGTTCGGGTAAAGCATCTCGACGTGATAAGTGCCATGCACCGTCCACACATCGTTCGTCATGAACTCGGCGTGGGCGTCAATGCTCGTCGGGCCGCCGAGTTCCTGACCCATCGCCCAGTGCGCAATGTCAATGTGATGCGCGCCCCAGTTCGTGATCATGCCCAGGCCGAAATCCTCGGTGGTGATCCAGCCGGGCCGGCCGGTGAAACTGTCCTGCGGATGCACGCGGCCTTCCATGTAAGGTTGCTCCGGCGCGGGGCCGAGCCAGCGCTCGTAATCGAGATTTTCCGGCACGGGCATCGGTGCGGGGGCATGGCCGCTGGGCTTGTCGAGGCCGATGCCGATTTTAATCGTCTGCAATTTTCCGATGCGACCGTTTCGCACGGCCTCACTCGCGGTGCGGAAACTCATCCAGGGATGCTCGGAACGCTGCTGCGAACCGGTTTGCATAATCACCTTCTTCGCGCGCACGGCGGTCCGCAGCGCGATGGCCTCGGCGATGTTGTAAGTGACCGGCTTCTGGACGTAAAGGTGTTTGCCCGCAATCGCCGCCTCGATGGCGACGAGCGCGTGCCAGTGGTCGGGAACGGTCACGACAACGGCGTCAATGTCCGGTCGTGCAAGAACTTCGTGATAGTCGTGAAATGATTTCACGTCCACATTCGACTCGCCCCGCTTTTGGTAAAAGTCCTCCGCCAGCTTTTTGCCCGCGGCGAGGCGCTTGGAATCCAGATCACACACGGCCACGATGCGGCCGGCCGGATACGCCATGATGCCACTCATATCCTCCCGTCCCTCGCGGCCACAACCGATTTGCGCAACGTGAATGCGCCGGCTCGGCAGGTCCGCGGCAAACAGCGAGCGCGGCATGATGTTCGGGAGAATGGCAAGTCCCACGCCCCCACGAACGGCGGTCTTGAGAAAACTACGGCGTGTTTGATTTTTCATTTTGATTCCAGGGGTTTTTTAGAATTTTTAATTGGGCGGCAGTTCGCGGATTTTGATGTTCCGAAACGAAACTTCGCTGCCGTGTTCCTGCAAGAGAATGTGGCCGTCCGGCCATTCGCCAAAGCCCGGAATGGCTTTGAACTTGCTCTGCGTTACGGTCTCGCGGAACGCCGCCGAGCCGCGGTCATATTCCAGAATCTTTTTGCCGTTGAGCCAGTGCTCGACGTGCCGGCCGCGCGAGACGATGCGCGCCTGGTTCCACTCGCCGACCGGGTTGACCGGCCTGGCCGGGTCGGCCGGAATCAAATCGTAAAGCGCGCCGAGCCGGCGGTCACCGTCGCGGCCAAGTTTCGCGTCGGGATGATGTTCGTCGTCGAGAATCTGGTATTCGAGGCCGATGGCCGAACCCGTCGCCGCCTTCGTGCCGGCGCCGGTGATGGGATCGAGATCGGGCTGGACGAAGATCTTGATGCCGCTGTTGCAGCCCGTCGTGGTTTTGAAATCCGCCACCAGTTCAAAATTGGAGAAGCGCTCGCGCGTGATAATGTCGCCGCCGGCTTGCGATTCGGCATGGCCGCTCGAAACGATGGTGAGTTCGCCGTTCGTGATGATCCAGCTTTTGTCCGGAAATTCCCCGGCTTTGGCGCTGCGCCAGCCAGCGGTGGTTTTGCCGTCCCAGAGCAGACGCCAGCCATCCGCCTTTTCCTGTTCGGTCAGGGTGTTGTTCCCGGCCTTGATTTCACGGAGACGAATGTTGCGGAAACAAACCTTCAGCCCGACTTTTGCCGTGGCGTTGCCGATGCCATGGACCTGCAAGGCGATGATGCCGCGCGGCGTGAGGCTGTCGTTGATTTCCGCCCGCAGTTCGCCGTTGAGCCAGGTTTTGATGGACGGGCCGGAGGCGACAATGCGCAGTTTGTTCCACTCGTCCGGCTTGCTGACTTTGATGCCTTGCCCGGAAAACGCCATGCCCTGGCTGCCCTTCTCGCCGTCGGCGGGGAAAAGCCAGCCGCGCCGTGCCTCGTCGTAAATGCCGCCGGACCACATGCGTTTGCGCGCGGCGTCCATGTCAATTTCAACCTGATAACCATGGACGCGATCCGCCGCGAATTTGATTTCCTTGCCGCCAATGTTGTTCGTTCTCGCGTCAGGAAAAACCTCGCTGCGGATTTGCACGCCGGAGTTGAGCAGGGCATCGCATTTGTATTCCAACTCCAGTTCGAAGTCGCCGAAGATTTGCGTCGTGCAAAGAAAACTGTTGCCCGAATCCGCGACCGACTCGCCAATCAGCACGCCGTCCTGGATCGTGTATTGGGCCTTGCCGCTGTGCTCGGCCCAGCCGTCGAGATTTTTTCCGTTGAACAAATTGACCCAGCCGTCCTGCGCGTAAACAGGCGGCGCCGCAAGAATCGCCGCCGCAAATATGAGTGAAAATGGATTGGATGTTTTCACGTGGTTGGTGGACATGAACGCATTATCCGGCAGGTTGGTTGCGAGACAAGTTTTTTTTCAAGACGCCGGCAACCGCCAACGCCGGGTTGCCGAAGCAGAGAAACCGGCTTTGACTGGCGCGCGGTAACTGTTAAAAATCCCGCGTGCAAGACCTCATCGCCAAAGCCGAGATGCTGCTGGAAGCGCTGCCGTATATCCAGAAATTCAGCGGCGCGACGTTCGTCGTCAAATACGGGGGCAGTTTCATGGATTCGCCCGACGCCAATGTCCGCAACAGTGTCGCCCGCGACGTCGTTTTTCTTGAAGCCGTCGAAATCAATCCCGTCGTCGTTCACGGCGGCGGCAAAGCCATCACCCGCGCGATGGAAAAAGCCGGGTTGAAGGCGAATTTCATCCAGGGCCAGCGCATTACCGACGAGGCGACGGTAAAAATAGTGGACGACGTGCTGTCACGCGAAATCAATCCCGAAATTGTCGCCAGCATCAAGTCGTTCGGCGGCCAGGCGAAAGGTATTGCCGGCACGAAAGTTTTTACGTGCCGCAAACTGTTCGTTAACGGCGCCAGCGGTGAAAAAATTGACCCCGGTTTTGTCGGCGAAGTCATCGGCGTGAACACCCGGCCACTGCTCGATTGCATTGCCAAAGGCATCACGCCGGTCATCAGCCCGACGGCGCGCGGCGAGGACGGGAAGATTTACAATTGCAACGCCGACGTCGCTGCTGCCCAAGCCGCCATTGCGCTCAAGGCCCGGCGGCTTGTGTTCATGAGCGACGTGCCGGGCCTGCTGCGCGATCCGAAGCAGCCTGACTCAATCATTCCACACCTTCAAACCAGCGAGGTGGATGCGCTCAAAAAATCCGGCGTGATTGACCAGGGCATGATTCCAAAGGCGGACAGCGCCGTGGCAGCCATCAAATCCGGCGTCGAAAAAGTTTCCTTCGTGGACGGCCGCGTGCCGCATGCGGTGTTGCTGGAAATTTTCACGGATGAGGGGGTGGGAACGGAAATCGTTTTGTGATTTACGATTTACGATTTACGATTGACGTGCGGTTGCTGGATCCGGGCAGTTCCCGTAAATCGTCAATCGTAAATCATAAATGATGAAAGAAATCGTTCCATCACCGCCACCGCTCGTTCACAACCAGTTCGAGTTCGTGCGGGAATTGTTCAGCAAAAACGTCGTGCCCAGCTATGGCCGCTTCGACCTCGTGTTCAGCCATGGCGCGGGCAGTTACCTGTTTGATGTCGCCGGCAAACGTTATCTCGACCTTGGCGCGGGCATCGCCGTGTGCTGTCTCGGCCACGCGCACCCGGCCATCACCGAGGCGCTTGTCGAACAATCCAAAAAACTCATTCACGTCTCGAACCTGTATTTCACCGAACCGCAGGGCCGGCTCGCCGCCGAGCTCGTCAAGCGCATCGGCGCGGGCAAATGCTTTTTTGCCAACAGCGGCGCGGAAGCCAACGAAGGCCTGTTCAAGCTCGCCCGCAAATTCGGCCACGCCGAAGGCCGCTTTGAAATTCTGACGGCGACGAATTCCTTTCACGGACGGACGCTGGCCGGCATCGCTGCGACCGGCCAGGACAAGGTCAAGAAAGGTTTCGAGCCGGCGACGCCGGGTTTCCGGCACATTCCGTTCAATGATCCGGCCGCCGCGCGCAACGCGATTTCGCCCGCGACCGTCGCCATCCTGATGGAAGGCGTGCAAGGCGAGGGTGGCGTCACGCCGGCCACGCCGGAATATCTGCTGGGTCTGCGCGCGTTATGCGACGAGAAAAAGCTTTTGCTGTTCATGGACGGCGTGCAGTGCGGGCATTATCGCACCGGACGGTTCCAAAGTTTTCAGCGGATTTTGGAAAACGTTCCCGGCGGCGAGAAATTTCTGCCCGATGGTATTTCGATGGCCAAATCACTCGGCGGCGGATTCCCCATCGGCGCGTTCTGGGTGCGCGCGCCGTATGCCGATTTGCTGGGGCCGGGCACACACGCCACGACGTTTGGCGGCACGCCGCTTGCCTGCGCCGTCGCGCTCAAGGTGCTCGAAGTCATCGAACGCGAACGGCTGGACGAACAAGCCCGCAAACTCGGCGAATGGTTCAAGCGGGAATTGGAACGGCTGGCTGCCACTTACCCGCAAGTTGTCAAACGCGCGCGCGGCCTTGGTTTCATCCTCGGCCTGGAATTGGTTGAAAAAGAGAAAATCCCGGCGTTTGCGGCCAGTAACAAAACGGCGGCGTTGCAATTTGTGAATCGCCTGCATGAAATTGGCGTGCTCACGATTCCGGCGGGCACGCAGATCGTGCGCCTGTTGCCGCCGCTGAATCTGAAGCCGCAGGAAGCCGGCGAAGGCATCAGCAAAATCGAGGAAGTCATCAAATCGGTGGCATAATTTGTTTGCATGACCCCCGAAGTGAAGTGTTAAGATGCAGAATCGAACCCCGCACCCGTCCTTCCACCTTCACTGCGCTTCGACGCGACATGTCGGACATCCTACCCATGAACCTGCGACTCGTAGGGCAGACATTCCTGTCTGCCGGTGCGGGCGACTTTCCAGTCGCCCGTTGGAACACCGGACTGGAAAGTCCGGTGAACCAGCAGGCTGGAAAGCCTGCCCTACATCTCGGTTCAGGGGCGCAAATCGCGAACTTTGGTCCGTGGAATCTCTCCCCGTTTGGAGGGGTGACAGGTGCGTTGGCTTTAATTTGGCAAATTAAGTGAGAGATCATGACCCCCGCCGCGCTCAAACATCTTGCCGCGAATGACCCCGTGATGCGGCGGCTCATCCGCGAAATCGGCCGGTGCGAACTGGTGCCGGAAATGCGCCGCTCACCGTTCCAATCGCTGGTACAGGCGGTGGCGCACCAACAACTCAACGGCCCGGCGGCGAACACGATTCTCACCCGTTTCAAACAATTATTTCCGGGACGCAGATTCCCCCGACCGGAAGACCTGGCGGGTGTGACTGATGAACAGATTCGCGCCTGCGGATTTTCCTTCGCGAAAATTGCCTCGATCCGCGACATCGCGGCGAAAACCCTGGCCGGCGTCGTGCCGACGTCGAGGCAGATTGTGAAATTGTCCGACAACGAAATCATTGAGCGGCTTACGGAAGTCCGTGGTGTCGGGCGCTGGACGGTCGAGATGCTTTTGATTTTCCAGCTTGGGCGGCCCGACGTTTTGCCGGCGGATGATTTTGGGGTGCGCAACGGCTTTCGCCACGCCTACAAAAAGCGCGATCTGCCGACGCCGAAGGAAGTCCTCGCGCATGGCGAACGCTGGCGTCCGCACGGCACCACCGCCGCGTGGTATCTCTGGCGGGTGGCGGATGCGGCGCGTAAAAAGAAGTGACGTCGGGCCGGACTTTGGTTAATAAGCTTCCTTTGGGCGAATTCCCAAAAACCCGAAAGATGAAACATCTGTTGTCATTGGAAAAATTGCCGCGCGCGGATTTTGAAAAAATTCTGCGCGCTGCCGCTGTGTTCAAGCGCGAGCGCGGTCACCACAAAACCCAACCGCTGGCCGGCCAGACCTGGGCGCTGATGTTTTCCAAATCGTCCACGCGCACACGGGTTTCGTTCGAGGTCGGCATCCACGAACTCGGCGGGCGGCCGATGTTTCTCAACGCCAATGACATCCAGCTCGGCCGCGGCGAGCCAATCAAGGACACCGCACGCGTGCTGGGCCGGATGATTCACGGGGCGGTCATCCGCACCTTCGCGCAAAGTGACGTCGAGGAGTTCGCCAGGTTTTCCGGCGTTCCGACCATCAACGCGCTGACGGACGACGAGCATCCGTGCCAGATTATCGCGGACATTTTCACGTTCCAGGAAAAGCGAGGACCGATTGCGGGCAAAACCGTCGCATTCATCGGCGATGGTGCATGCAACGTGGCGAACTCGTGGATTTGGATGGCGGCAAAATTCGGGTTTGAACTGCGCATTGCCGCGCCGAAAAAATTCCAGCCGTCCGCCGCCTTGTTGAAGCGCGCTGGCGGGAAGATTTCCGTTTCCAACGACATCCAAGCAACGGCGAAAGGCGCGGACCTGCTTTACACCGATGTGTGGATTTCGATGGGCAAGGAAGCCGAAGCGAAAGAGCGCATCAAGATTCTGACCGGCTACCAGATCAATCAATCGCTGGTGAACCTCGCCAAACCCGGCGCCCTGGTGATGCATTGCCTGCCGGCATATCGTGGCAAGGAAATTGACGACGCGACGCTCGAAGCCAACGCGGACACGATTTTCGAGGAAGCCGAAAACCGGTTGCACGTGCAGAAGGCGATTTTGAACTGGGTGGTTTCGTAATTCGCGTAGCGGCGTCTCGGCAGAGCGCCGCCATCTGAAAAATATTGGAAAAGTTTGCGGCGGTCTGCCGACGCGCCGCTACATTGCAAACTGGCGCAGATATTTCACGGCAACTTTCAAATCCTTCGGCCACGGCGCGGTGATCGTCACGGTTGCGCCGGTGGCGGGATGCGGGAGGCTCAATTCTTCCGCGTGCAGCGCGACCCGTGAAAAGAGCGGACGTTCTTCATGTCCGGGCTTGAGCCGGTAATTCGGTTTGAGGCGCGAAAGCCAGAGTGGTTTGCCGCCATACAGGCCGTCGCCGACGATGGGGAAACCGGCGTAACGCAGGTGAACGCGGATCTGGTGCGTGCGGCCGATGAGCGGTTCGCACTTCAGGAGCGCGTAGCCGCAGCGGGGAAATGTTTCCAGCACTTTAAATTGGGTCTTCGATTTCTTGCCGTTTTTCGCATCCACACACATCAACCCGATTTTGACCGGGTGTGGCGCGAGCTTGGCGTCCACTTCAAATTGATTTTCCGGCGGCTCACCGCAGACGAGGGCGGTGTATTTTTTCACCGGCTTTTCCGAGCCAAAAAGATTCGCCAGCGCAATGAGCGCGGGTTTGTCTTTGGCGAACAGAATCACGCCGCTCGTGTCGCTGTCGAGCCGGTGTGCGTTCATCAGGTAATCCAGCTTGCGTTCGCGCGCCCACGGTTTGGCTTCGGCGATGGCGCTGTGGAGCAGATTCATCAGGTTTGGCCGCTCCGGGTCGAGGCGGTCGGGCGAGGTGGGCAGCCCGGCGGGTTTGTCGAGCGCCAGCAGGTGCTCGTCTTCAAAGAGAATGGGAATTTCCCAAAACTCACGGGTGGCGGGTGATGAGAGTTTGATGGCCGCGCTCAAAATTTTTAATTCCAATCTGGCTCTTAATCATAATCGCCATCGAAAGCGAATCGGGATTAAGACTGAATTTATTTGGCGGCGCCGGGCGCGGTTTGCTGGCGAAAGACCGGGGTGTTGCGCAATTGGCGGTTGGCTTCAAGGTTGACCCATTGGCTGAACGCCTCGTTTTGGCGCTCGCGGCGGAAGGCGGCGAGGTATTGCGGCAGGTCAGAATTCATTTTTGCCTGGTCAATCGGCAGGCGTGACTGGACATAAACGATGAAGCCACCGTCACGGGTTGCCTCAAAATCGCCCGCCTTGCCAACCGGCGTGGTGAACACGGCCCGCTTGAGTTGATTCAGGTCGGTGCGTTCGCCCAGTTCCGGTAATTCCGGCGTGCTCAACGAAAACGCGGACAACACCTGCGGCTGCAAACCGGCGGCGATACACAGGGACGCGAAGCCCCGATCCGCCGTCATGCCCGTCAAGGTGCGAACAAAATTTGTTCCGGCACGCCTGGCAAGCAAAATCGCCTCGCGAAATTGATATTCCCGCGTGACGCGTTCGCGGATTTGGTCGAACGGCGGGATTTCGCTGGGCAGCCGCCTGGCGAACGCGAGAACGTACACGGCGTCCGGTCCGGCGATCGGTCTGGCAAATGGTTCGTCGGGCGTCAGTCCAAAGGCGGCTTTGGTGAAGTCCTGCGGTGCGGTAAATTCTTCCGGCCCAAATTTGCCCGCAAAGGGCGCGGTCACGTGAACGGGCAGTCCTTTTTGTTTGGCGACGGCGGCGAGATTTTCGGGCTTGGCCGGATCAATGTTAAAAACGGCGTTGGCGAAATCATTCGCGTCCTTGCGCGCGTCGCTCAATGCCTGCTGGCGGATCATGGTTGTGCGGATTTGGGCTTTGGCGTCAGCGGGAGTTTTCGCTTCAGGAAAAGCGCTCGCGCCATACTGCCGGTAAACGGCCTCCACTTGTTCATTGAAATTGGTCTTGGACAATTTTTGTTCCGCCTCGGCGAGATAATTCGTCACTTCAAACGCGACGTAGCTGACCTGCATGCGGTCGGGCAGGCGGTAGTCGGCAAGATAATTTGAGTAATATTGCACGACGGCGGCGGGCGTGACGGTGACGGACGACAGATAATTCGACGCGGAGAAGAAAACAATCTGCGCGGAGAGTTCCTGGTGGTCGCGCTGATAGGCGGCGGCGGCTTCCTGTGGCGTGATGAGTTCCCCGGTCAGGCCGATCGCCTGCTGCAATTGCTCTATGACAAGGTATTGCCGGACAAAGTTTTCGAAATCCTGGGCCGTCAGACCCTTCGGGTGCAAAACTTGTTTCACGAACTCGCTCAGTGGCACGGCCTGGCCGTTGCGTCCAAGCGAACGAAGCATCTCATTGGCCACGGTCACAACCTCGTCGTTGCCGGCATAAATGCCGAGGTCATTCGCTTTTTGAGCGAGCATCAAGCGGATATAGATTTCACGGTCCAGCTCGGGCTCGGAGAAATTCGGGTTTTTATCCGGCCATTCGCCGGAACGGAACCAATAAAAAAGATAGAAATCGTTTCTGGCGTCAATGAAAGCTTGTTGCGTGACTTTGTGACCGGAAATCGAACCAAAATCGCCGCTGGCGACTCTGCCGTCATTGCCACCGCCCATGCGCGATGGGCCTGCGCCCCAGTAAATGAAAGAAATAACCGTGGCGGTGATGATGATCAACCACAGCCATTTCGAATGTTTGCGAATTGTCCCGATCATAGTGGTAAATAGGAAAACAAAGCCTAACCAGCCCGGCCAATTGCGGTCAAACGTAAAAGTGTGTTGAATTCAGTTCGGGGCGTAACCGGGCACACGCACCAAAGAGAAACATCTCCCTTTCCCCGCGACGCAGGAGTGGGCAGAGGGAGTCGGTGCCGTCCAGTCTTATCGGTGCGGATGTCAAGTTGCGTTCTTCAGCCCGCTTTCAGCCAGCGGGCCGCGTCCGCCGCCGCGTAAGTGATGAGAATGTCCGCGCCGGCGCGGCGCATGGCCAGCAAACTTTCCAGTGTCACCGCGCGCTCGTCAATCCAGCCATTGGCCGCCGCCGCCTTGATCATCGCGTGTTCGCCGCTCACGGCGTAGGCGGCGGTCGGGTAGCCGAACTCCGTTTTGACGCGATAAATCAGGTCGAGGCAGGCGAGGGCGGGTTTGACCATGACGATGTCCGCGCCTTCCTGAATGTCGAGCGCGACCTCGCGCAACGCCTCGTTCGCGTTGGCCGGATTCATCTGGTAACTCCGCCGGTCGCCGAATTTGGGCGCGGACTCGGCGGCTTCGCGAAACGGCCCGTAAAACGCGGATGCAAATTTCGCCGCGTAGGACATGATGGGTGTGTCGGCAAAGCCGGTGCGATCCAATTCCGTCCGGATGGCGCGCACGCGGCCGTCCATCATGTCGCTGGGCGCCACGATGTCCGCGCCCGCTTCGGCGTGGCTGGCGGCGGCGCGCGCGAGCAGCTTCAGCGAGGGGTCGTTCAGGATTTTGCCTCCTTGCACCACGCCGCAATGACCGTGCTCCATGTATTCGCACAGGCATACGTCGGTGATGACGAGCAGTGACGGCAATTCCTTTTTCAGGAGCCGCACGGTTTGCTGGACAATTCCATTTTTGGCGAACGCGCCGCTGGCTTTCGTGTCTTTGCGATCCGGAATGCCGAAAAGCAAAACCGCCGGAACGCCGAGCGTATGGGCGCGAATGGTCTCGCGCAAAAGTTCATCGGGCGAAAACTGGAATACGCCGGGCATGGCGGCGATGGGGCGGCAGACCTTTTTGCCGGAACGCGCGAATAGCGGCAGCACAAGTTGTGAAACGTTCAGACGGGTTTCGGCCACGAGTTGCCGCAACGCCGCCGATTGCCGCAGCCGGCGGGGACGATAGGCGGGAAATTGCCCGATGACACTCAGGTTCATAGGTGCATTCTAGGTTTTGCACGCGCCGTGCAAAGCGCAAAGTTCTGGCGTTTGTAGCAGCGCGCTGTGAGCGCCGTGGCAAGATTGGCGACGGTCATAGACCGCCGCTACAGCAACGCGATTCCGGCTTTGCAAGTCGCAAAGATAAGTTACCTTCCCGCCATGCAGCGGTTGAAAGGAATTTTTTGGACGGCAGTGGTGCTGGTCATTTTTGCCGGCAGCGTCTGGCTCGGCTTCACGATCCCGCGCTGGATGAAATTGGGTTCCGGCCTGCACATGGAAAACACCGCAACGGTGGTCGAGCAGGTGCAGACGCTTTCGGATTTGGTCACGGTCAAATACGTGCTCGAAAAAGTCGTCATCTTGGAAGATGTGAAATGGTATGGCGAAAACCGTGTGCTCCTGCTCGCGCACGGCATTGTCAAGGCGGGCATTGACCTCAAACGCGTCACGCCGGGCGACGTGACGATTACCGGCAAAACAATCAACCTGCGACTGCCGCCGCCGCAAATCATGGACGCCTATCTTGACGATAAAAATAGCCAGGTGATTGACCACGCGACCGGCCTGTTGCGCGCGTTTGACAAAGACCTCGAACAAACTGCCCGGGCAACCGCTGTGGACGACATCCGCCGCGCGGCGCGGACGGACGGCATTTTGGACGAAGCAGACAAGCGGGCGCGGCT
The DNA here is from genome assembly GCA_003161635.1 of Limisphaerales bacterium. Classification (GTDB taxonomy): domain Bacteria; phylum Verrucomicrobiota; class Verrucomicrobiia; order Limisphaerales; family UBA11358; genus UBA11358. The sequence goes on along the minus strand of PMOA01000026.1, from coordinate 4,241 downwards.
GGAACTGGAATTGTTCCTGCGTCAAGCGGGCTTTGAACGGGTCGAATTTCGCTGAGACAAATCCAGCGCGCGCACCGCCCTAAAATTAGACAGTGTGGATGATTTTAACCGGGTCGGGAATTTCAGCGCGCATCTCAACCTCAATGGCAATCTGCATCCGGCGTTTGGGAGGAGAAATTTTCACTGTTTGCATGTGAGGCTGTATCAAATAAGCCGCCACTTGCGGTGCAAGCCGACGGTTGGTGACTTCGGTCTGCCCGCGAACCTCTTGAGCGAGTTTCAATGCATTCATTTTTCTAGCCATGAAACTTTTTGCCGCAATTCATGTGCCAGAAAAATTTGGCTCCCGCCCTGCTTTTATTGATGATTTCAGCCGGCGGCGGGGTCCGCGGCTTTGGCGTAGTTGGCCAAATCGGAGCAATGGCGGTGCGCTATTGCGGCACCGGCCCCTGAGTGACTTGCACGAGGTCACCGGTGCGGAGCCATTTGGCAAAAACAGTTTGGACAGCCTTGGCGTCAAGCTTGACGTAAATGCGCGCCGCGCGAACTGGTTCGTCCAGCGGCAGACCAAGCATTGAGCGCGAGAGCCAGCCGCGTGCGAGGTAATCCACGCTCGATTCGGCCAGCGGAATGTCGCGCAGCATCATCAGCTTGGCCTGATGCAATTCCCGCGAAGTCACTTTTTTCGTCTGCATGTCTTTGAGGTTGCTCAAGATGACAGCACGCGCCTTGGAAACGTTCGGCGGGTCGCAGGCATACTCGACCTGATAGACGCCGCGCGTCAGGCCGACGTTGAACGAGGAATCAACAAAATAAACCAGCCCGCTTTTTTCGCGCAGGTCGCGATACAAGCGCGTCGCGTAAAATCCGCCGCCGAGAACATGGTTGCCCAGTTGCAGCGCGTAGTAATCCGTATTGGTCCGCGTGAGCGACAGCGTTTCGGCCAGAGTTATTTTGTCCTGCACGCGGCTGGAATCCGGCACATGCGTCACAGAAACTGAATTCGCCGGCGCGGGTGGAAAAAGCGTGTTCGGTTTTGGTCCTTCGGCTTTCCAATCGCCAAAATATTTTGAAACGACGGCCACGGCTTTTTCCGGCGTTACGTTGCCGATGACGACAAGGGTCGTGAGATCGGGACGGAACGCGTATTGATAATAATTTTGCACGTCCTGAATGGCAAGTGATTTGATGCTGTCGGGTGTCGTTTCGCGCCGGGCCGGGTCGCGCTCTGGAAACAGCGCGGTGGTGAGCGCGTGGCCGGCGATGTGGTCGGGACTTTGCAGTTCACCGGCGACGGAGGCAGCCAGTTGGGGTTGGATGATCTTGAAATCCTTTTCGGGCAAGGCGGGGGAAAGCTCGTTGTCTGCCAGCAGTTGCACGCCGCGATCAAATTGGTCGCTCGTGACTTGTAATGAAAAGTCCGCGCCCGCCGATTCGTTCGCGCCGATGTCATCCAGCGCCTTTTGAAAGGCCAGCCGGTCCAGTGTTTTCGTGCCATAGGAAAAAAGCTTTCCCAGCGCCTGATCCACGCCGTCTTTGCCTGCGGGCATCTGGACTTTCGCATTGTTTTTGACACGGCCATAGACGCTCACGGTGTCGCTGATGGTCTCCGGCTGCACAATCAGTTTGATTCCATTCGGCAGATTGGTGACGAATGGATTTAACGTCAGGACCGGAACCGGGAGTTTTTCAGTGATTTGTTTCGCCCACGCGGGCAATTTAACATTGGTGTTCTTTGAAGACGCAAACGACTCCTGACCGCCAAAACCCTTTGACGAAATTGGCTTGTCCGAAGGTTGCGGCGTGAGGATGGCCGAAATGGTGTGGTCAAAATCCAGATATTTCCCGGCGACGCGGTTGACATCGGCGACGGTGACCTGGCGGATGGCGTTGATGTCATCATCGGGCGACTGACGGCCTTCGACGGCGACTGCTTCCGACCAGGCGGACGCCAGCCCCTGGACCGAATTTTTCTGCAATTCGGCGCTGGCGATTTCACGGCGTTTTGCGGCTTCAACCAATTCGGCGCTGACGCCGTTGGTGATTTCCGCGGTTAAAATGTTCCGCACTTGTTCCAGCAGGTTGGTCGAATCCGCGCCCGCTGGAAATCCGGCAATCGCGTAGCCCAGGCCGGATTTGGGCAACGTGTCGTAAGCAAATTCCGCGAACAGCGCGTTGCCTTGCGGGACGAGTCCGTAGAGTTTGCCGCGCTGGCTGCTCAATACGTCAGATAAAATCTGCACGGCGGCAAAGTCGGGATTGTCCGCGCCGGGAAAGCGAAACGTGATGGCGGTCATTCCATACGGCAAATCCGTGTCGAGTTTCATGGTGTCCGGTTTCACTGTCTGGAAATTATATTCAGGGCGGGCGGGAAGTTTCCCGGGCGGAATATCGCTGAAAATTTTCTTCACCTGCTCCAATACCTGCCGCGGTTCCACGTCGCCGACGACGACGAGAATGGCGTTGTTCGGCACATACCAGATGTTGTGAAATTTTCGCAGGTCCGCATCCGTCGTTTTGTCGAACGATGGGCGGGTGCCGAGCGGGTCGTGTTCATACGGTGAGCCTTGGAACATGGCGGCCATAAGCTGCATGTAAAAAACGTATTGGGGATTTGACAGGTCCTGGGCGACTTCCTGCTCGATGGCGCCGCGTTCCTTGTCCCAAAGTTTTTCATCAGCCAGAAGATCACGCATCCGCGTGGCCTCGATGCGCAGGGCAACGTCCAGGTTTTCAACCGGCGTGGTAAAAAAATACTGGGTGACCGCCTGTTGTGTGTCGGCATTGTCATCCCCACCCATGGCGGCTGAAATGGCTGCCAACTGGTCGGCGGACAAGTCCGGACTGCCGCGAAACATCATGTGCTCCATGGCGTGAGCCGTGCCGGGAAACCCGGCCGGGCATTCATCCGAGCCGACGCGATAATTGATCATCGTTGTGACCACCGGCGCCAGCCGGTTGGGAACGATGATGACTTGCAGACCATTCGTCAGCGTGGTGCGCGATACGCCCTCCCCGGTGGAAATTTCGTTGGTCGCTGCCTGGCTGGTAAAGGAACATATCAGCACCAACGCAACCATGAGCCATGCATTTTTTGAGTGAAGTTTCATAGGTATAATCTTTGTTTCTGACGACAGTCTATTAGAACATCACCAAAGGTTGCAACAACGCGAAGACGCGAAGCGGCTTCCGACTCGTGATATGAACATGGATTGGGAAAAATTGTGCGCGGTCGCATCGGCGGAAGTCGAGGCCACGGTTTCGGCGTTGCCCAAACCGTTGCGGATGCGGGCGGGGGGATTGCCGGTGACATTTGAGCACCGGCCGAATGCGGATTTGCAAGCCGATGGAATTGAGCCGGACACATTGGGTTTGTTTACTGGAGCGGAGTTTGTTGACGAGGGGAACATTCCGCTGCCACCGCAGATTATTCTATTTTTGGAAAACCTTCGGGATTTTACCGAAGGGGATGAGGTGATTTTTCGAGAGGAAGTGCGGACGACCTTTTTACATGAGTTGGGGCACTATTTGGGGTTGGACGAGGACGAATTAACCGAGCGGGGGCTGGAATAGCCTGTATTTACGGGGTAAAAATTATTAAAAATTCTCTTGCAGCTTTGGCGGGCGCTGGTAAATTTTAGCAAGTCTTTCGCGTGGCGAAAGAAGCGACTGGCCAAAAAGCCTGTTGACAACCGGCGCGAGTCTGATAAGTTTCGCGCCTTCAAAACTCGAATCTGAGATGCCGGGTTGAAAGTAATAATTCGGCGCTCGGGTTTTTTGTCCCCTAAATGGGGAAAAAGCAAGGGCGAAATGCCTGTCGATTTTTGGGTGGAAACACCCATTGCTCATTGAAAATTGAATTGTGCGATAAGTGAGAGCCCCTTCATTGACAGCCAGTTAGTGGTTGTTATTGAAGAGTTTTAAAATTGTAATTCGTCCGATTAATCATCGGACACGAATTAAACTAACGTTTTTAACGGAGAGTTTGATTCTGGCTCAGAACGAACGCTGGCGGCGTGGATAAGACATGCAAGTCGAACGGGAATTTTTTTGGTAGCAATACTAGAAAAATTCTAGTGGCGAACGGGTGCGTAACACGTGGGCAATCTGCCGAGAAGTGGGGGATAGCTCGCCGAAAGGCGAATTAATACCGCATACGATGAGGGAAGACATCTTTCCGAAATCAAAGCCGGGGCAACCTGGCGCTTTTTGAGGAGCCCGCGGCCTATCAGCTTGTTGGT